>JAFUIW010000030.1 GCA_017473945.1 Methanobrevibacter sp.
GAGCATGTCCTGGCAGATATTGTCTGCCAAAACAGCCAATTCAGCAGCAGGGCTTTGTAAAAAATCACCGACAATTCAATTATTTTAAACATTGCATTGTACTGCAATGACCCGTCAATTAAAAGAAAGGCAGTAAAAAAAATAGGTGACGGGAAATTTCTGCTTGAAGCTGTTCAAAGCAATCCATACAATGATATTTCACCATACATCATAGAACGCATCAGTGACGAATCGCTTTTAAAAATCATCGCCCTTGACAATTCAAATCCATACAACAGAAAAGCGGCAGTCAACAGAATCAAAAATCCCGACATTCTGATAAGTCTTGGTGAGATTGAAAGTGAAGAAGTGGTATGCGCTGCAATCGTTCGAAATACTGATGACAATAATCTTTTGGAGTATATGGGACTTTCAAATCCGAGCAAAACCGTCAGAAGATATGTCGCAAGTGTTGTTGATGATGATGAGATACTCTATAAAATGGCAATGAAAGAGTATGAGTACGACAACAGGCGGGAAATGATATCCAAACTGACCAATGATGAGCATATCCTAAATCTTTTAAAAAGGGAAGATGCCGGCAGGGTTTTCAGCGCCGATTTTAAAATTACAGATTATGACCTACTAATAGACCTGGCAAATAATTCGATTACGCCTAATGCAAGATATTATGCCCTGAATAATATTGAAGACAAATCGGTTCTTTTGGATTTCATTTACAGTTCCCCATTTTCCTCTAAAAAACCGACAGACAATTCCCCTTGGGAAGGTTTTCGATACGTTAGTTATGATAAGAATATATACATATCCATCATGTCAAGACCTGATTTTAATGACACTAGATTGATTGAAGATTTCCTAATTGAAAACTATCCTAATCCAAGCAATGATTTGATTAAACTTTTGGATAGTTTAGACGAAAAGTCATCAATATACTGGATATTTCTGAACTGCAAATCAGACTTTATTCGAATGCAACTGAGACGAAAGCTTAACTATCCTAAAAGATATAATTGCTATGATGACGATGACGATGAGGTGGAAAGGATAAATATGGGTCTTGAAGCATTGTTCGGATGATGTTTTTTTAGATGGGTGCAGGCTATAACAGTTCCTGAACTGAATCAGCAGAGGTTTTCAATCCATCAGTTTCAAATTGTTATGAGGGTCATGTGCCTTTCGCATTTTTTTAAAACTTGTGTGAATCAATCCTTATGATGCTTTTGATAATGGCTGGTGTTTTCAACACCATTCATTTAATCTAAATTTCACCAAATTAAATGATTGGAAAATCTATTGTATACACTTTTAATCAATCGGATATTACATATAATCAAATCAAAATTCTTATCTAAAATGTGATATAAAATATTGGTAGGAAGTGCTATCATGAAAATGTCAAAATCCAAATATTGCAGAGGCATACAGTGTGAAAAGATCTTGTGGCTAGAGCAAAACAGGCCGGATTTGATTGTAAAAAATGACGAATCACGCATGAAAACCGGTCAGAAGGTCGGAGAGGTTGCAAAGGCCATCTTCGGAGAATATACTGATATAGCCTATGATCTGGATTTAACACAAAGGGTTGAAATGACTCAAAAAGCTCTTAATCGTGGAGATGGCATCATCACCGAAGCCTCATTTCTTTTTGATGACAACTTCTGCTGTGTCGACATTCTAAAAAACCTCACCAACGGCGTTGAAATCTATGAGGTGAAAAGCTCAACCGCCATAAAGGACGTCTATCTCGATGACGTCTCCTACCAGTACTTTGTTCTTTCAAGCTGCGGGCTGAACGTGAAAAGGGCAGCCATCGTCTATATAAACAATGAATACGTGAGGGGTGATGAGCTTGAGATTGACAAGCTCTTCACGATTGAGGATGTGACAGACATTGCCCGCCAAAAGCAGGATGAAATAAAATCCAACATTGACATAATCAATGATTTCATGCAAAATCACGGCCCTCTAAGCGAACCGGCATCTCAAATCGACATGCACTGTTTCAATCCCTACGAATGCGAATTCTGGGATTACTGCACACGTCATTTGCCAAAGCCAAATGTCTTTGATGTGAGCGGCATGTGGAAATCCAAGAAAATCGAAAAATACCATGATGGCAAGGTGTCCTTTGAGGATTTGATAGGCGAGAATCTCAACCCAAAATATCTCGAGCAGATTGACTTCGAGCTCAATGACAGAAAGCCCAAAATAAACAGGCAGGCAATCCGTGACGTTCTCGACTCACTTAAATATCCACTCTATTTCATAGACTATGAAACATGCCAGTATGCGATTCCAGAATTTGCAGGCACAAAGCCATACCAGCAGATACCTTTCCAGTACTCCCTGCACATAATCCGTGAAAAGGGAGGTCCTTTAGAGCACAGGGAATTTCTGGCGGAAGCGGGTGATGAAAACATGATCAGGACATTTGCCGAAAGAATGATTTCTGACATGCCAGATGACGGAAGCGTAATCGTCTACAACAAGGGATTCGAGTCAAGCCGCAACCGTGAAATCGGTGAAATGTATCCTGACTTGAAAAGTGAAATGGAGAGAATCAACTCAAATATAGTCGATTTGATGGTGCCCTTCAAAAACAGGGACTACTACATGCGGGAAATGCAGGGATCATATTCCATAAAATACGTCTTGCCGGCACTCTATCCGGATGACCCTGAACTTGACTATCACAATCTTCCCGTGGTCCACAACGGCGGGGAGGCATCTGATGCCTTTTTAACTTTGAAGGAAAAAACTCCCGAAGAGTGCTGTGAGATAAGAAAGGGCCTTCTTGAATACTGCAAGCTCGATACGCTGGCCATGGTTAAGCTATGGGAAAAATTCAAAGAAGTGACTGGTTGATTTTAATTGAACCACCCCATCCTATAGAGGATGGGGATTCCTGAATTATTTTCACTTAATAATGGTTAATTTAAGTATTTTATCAGGCAATCCCCGTTGAACCAGCGGTTTAGAATATTAATTGCTGCGTTTGTGTCCCTATCAAGTATTTTTCCGC
>JAFUIW010000031.1 GCA_017473945.1 Methanobrevibacter sp.
CTGCTTTTAGATGTTTATATGGTTAGAATTTGATGGTATTTGCTTTAGGTAAACAATATGCTTGAGCGGCTTGTCGGGAAACTGACACGAGCCGTTCTGAGGAGAGGAGGAGTGAGTAATCACTCCGACTTATCCGACACTTCTGTTTTTGATGCAATTATATAATTATTTCGATTAAATAAAGGACAACACCAGCAAAGTGATAAAATCCAAAAAGCTCACCCTGAAAGTAAATGGAAAAACATACACTGCTAAAACAAATTCAAAAGGTGTTGCAACATTTATCGTGAAAATCACCAATGCAGAACCTTCAGCGCAACAACCAAGTTTGTATGAGATAACTACTACACAGCAAAAAGCGTCAGCTCAAAAATTATAGTAAAATAACCAATGTGTTATTTTACATCTTCTTTTTTTAAATCAGATGTTTCAAAAAAGTATTAAATTAAATTATTTTAAAAAATAGTTAATTTAATAAAAGTAGGGTTAAAATTAAACCCTAACAATTATTAATATTGGAAAACTAAATTTGAATTCCAATAAATTCCGATATTTAATTCTTATTGTCCATAATATTTAAATATTTATAATTAAATCAAAAGTAATACTTTTTATAATAAATGTAATAAATAATATGTCTCTGGAACATATAAAAATTTTTTAAAAAAATAGGAGAAATTAATTTGAAAACCTTTAAATTCCGATTCAAGTTTCCTCCTAGGAGGTGGATGATGGTTGAAATGCTTTTAGACTGCATTATTTTTTTAGCAGTCACTTATAACAAGCAATTAATCAGCTTATTATAAGATAAGCATTTTTGATGATATTGAAATGAATCAAAACTAGGTTATAGTTTTCAAGGAGAAGAGTCGATGAAAACGATTCTATGAACTGGAATTTTAATTTGTGACATTTTTTGTGAAATAGAAATATTTATCAAGGTGGAACTCTCCGCCAACCATCACCTAAATATTTCCAAGATATACATTCTCAATTCCTTTTTCTATAGCAATTTCACGCGCTTTAAAAAGAATTTCAGGCCTTGTTGGTGAAATGTCATTCATCTTATAGTAAGGAAATGCCCTTGAAAAATGTAAAGGAACTTCCGGACCCAATTCACTTACAACAAAATCACATAATTCAGTGATTTCATCAATTGAATCATTATAATCATTGATAATAAGGTTTGTTATTTCCAAATGCTTTCCTTCAAGGTAAATCCTTCTTAAGTTATCCAAAACAACATCCAAATCAGCACCGCAAACTTTCTTGTAAAAATCCCCGGACATGGATTTCAAGTCTATGTTGAATGCATCTACAAACATCAATACCTCTTCAATGGACTTGTCTGAATAGTAACCGTTACTGACATGGATTACCTTAAGGTTTTTGCGCCTTGCCAAAAGAGAAGTTTTCTTGGAGAAAGGCAAGTGTATCGTAGGTTCATTATAGGTCCAAGCAATTGACTTACAATTATAATTAATTGCATTTTCCACAATCGCTTCCGGTGTTATTTCAATACCTCTTGAATTTTTATCGTATTCATGGGATATCATATAGTTCTGACAGTGCAAACATGTCATGTTACACCCAAAACCCCCAATTGAGTATGTTAAAGTGCCCGGCAGGAAATGATTTAAAGGCTTTTTTTCAATAGGATCCGGACTTAATGATGAAACAATGCCATATGATTCATCAAACAGCTCCCCATTAATGTTTTTATGCTGTCTGCAAACTCCAACGCTGCCATCAGCAATCTTGCAGTAGTTAGCACAAATCTCACATCTGATTTTCTGTGTCTTGGAGCTTTTTTTATATAAATCCCTACTCACTAACATAATGCTCATAACCCTTATTTTTTATCTCTTCAACAAATCCATTTTCCAATGCGAGTTCAACAACGTCAGAATCTGTTACTTCACCTATTACTTTGCAATCGATTGGTAATTTTTCCAAATTATCTTTAGAAATGGTGAAAAGCAGTTCAAAATCCTCCCCTACATGGAAAATTAAGTCCAAATAGTCTAAATTAAGATTTTCAGAAATCTCTTTATACTCATCAGAAATTCCTAAAAACTCTTCATAAATCATGAATCCAAAACCATCCTTTTTGATTTCATAAAGTTCACTTGCAAGACCGTCAGTGATATCAGTGGCGGATGTGGCAAAATCCTTTAAAATCAAACCTTCCTTGATTCTGGCTTTCGGTTTCAATGATTTTTTAGTGTAAATGTTATCTAAAGTCTCCAGTTCAAAACCCAATGCCGCAAAGCCAATATCACCAGTTACGGCTATTAAATCACCTTTATCGTATGTATCTTTCATTAGTGGCTTATCAGACAGTCCCAGTGCAGTTCCGGAAATGATGATCTCATAGGCCTCATTGGTGTCGCCTCCAATCAAAGGTATTGAATAGTAATCACATGCACTTAGAACACCTTCGATGATTTCTTTAAACGAATCGACATCCAAATCTTTAGGGATTGCAAGAGATAATAAAAATCCTAAAGGTTCAGCTCCCATGGCTGCAAGATCACTGACATTAACAGTGACGGATTTGAAACCCATGTCAAAATAGGACATGTTTTCTGGAAAATGCCTTGACTGAATCAGCATGTCACATGTAGAAATAAGATTGCAATCATTTAATTTAGTAATTGCAGTATCATCTGGAGTTATATCCTTTGAATTAGCAATAATATACTTCACTAATTCCTTTTCACCAATATCCGAGACTTTTAGAGTCATAAATATTAATATGAATTTTAAAATAAATATAGTTTAAGAAAAAAAAGAAATTAGAAAGGATAGAGTCCTTTCTATTTGAATGTTAATTTTACTTTTTTGCTTGATGCCTTGTAGGTAACGTCACCTGCATATTTAATGGTAGCAGTGAATTTGCCTTTTTTGGTTATTTTAAGACTGAATGTTGCTTTACCTTTAGCGTTTGTTTTTGCTGTGTAGGTTTTACCATTAAGTTTAAGGGTGACTTTTTTACCAGAAGCAAGGTATGTTTTTCCATCAATGGATGCTCCTTTGATGGTTTTTAAAGTAACTGTGTATTTTTTGGTTTTTGCAGTTGCCTTAAATGTTTTAGCACTTGCAGCTATTGAAGTAGTTTTCTTTTTGATAGTTACTTTATGTACTGCCATTGACGCATCGTAGCCGCCATCACCTAAGAATACAATTACAAAGGTGTATAATCCTGCGTTTTTCAGGTTGATTTGTACAGATGCATAACCTTTTGCGTCAGTGGTTCTGTTTAATGTAACCCCATTATAACCTATGTAAATTGTTTTGTTTGCAAGAGGATTGCCTTTCTCATCTATAAGTTTGAAAGTGAAGTTTTCACCTCTTTCGCCTTCATAGAAATCACAAGCATATTGAGAGAAGTCATTGGCTATAATGTATGTGGATTGTATTACAACAGGTTCAGTTTTGGTAGTAACAGTAGCAGTACCATTTACATACACAATAGTATACTCAACACCATCAATAATAATTGTTTCAGGACCTGGAGTTTTATTGGTAGTAACGGTAGCAGTACCATTTTCATACACAATAATATACTTGACACCATCAACAATTACAGTTATATTTTCCGGTTGTGTTTCATTTTCAACCATAATTGCTTTAGCGTCAGATACTGGTCCGTAGTTGTCATCACCAGGGTAATAGGTTTCGATTAAACATACACCAGGAGTCAAGTTTTCTAAAATAACACTTGCAGCACCATTTTCAACAGGCACACTGGCTACTTCTTTACCATCGACTTTAATAGTTACATTTCCAGTAGCATTTGGATTAATACTGATGTCAACTATTGCACCACCTTTTATATTAGAGACATTGACTGAAACTTCAGTAGCCTGTCTGGTAAATGTCACATCAAATGAAGTGGAATTAAATCCGGAATAATTACCATCAGCAACTGTAACAATAACATCGTGACTGCCTACAGTCAAATTAGAAACAGTAATGCTTCCAGTACCATCAGCAACATCTACAGTATAAGGAATATGATCAACATAAACAAGATACTCACCATCAACATCAGACACAACACTGACAACAGCATCCTCACCATAATCAATATCCTCAACAGAAACAGAAACATCAGCCTGTTTAACTTTCACGTCAAATGAAGTGTAATCAAATCCGGAATAATTACCATCAACAACAGTAACAATAACATCATAACTTCCAACAGTCAAATTAGAAACAGACACATTTCCAGTACCATTCACAACAGTAACAACCATTGACTCATTACCTACATAAACAAGATACTCACCATCAACATCAGACACAACACTGACAACAGCATCCTCACCATAAGCAACATCACCAACAGAAACAGAAACATCAGCCTGTTTAGCTACAACATCAAATGAAGTGTAATCAAATCCAGAATAATTACCATCAACAACGGTAACATTAACATCATAACTTCCAACAGTCAAATTAGAAACAGACACATTTCCAGTACCATTCACAACAGTAACCACCATTGACTCATTACCTACATAAACAAGATACTCACCATCAACATCAGACACAACACTGACAACAGCATCCTCACCATAAGCAACATCACCAACAGAAACAGAAACATTAGTCTGTTTAGCTACAACATCAAATGAAGTGTAATCAAATCCGGAATGATTACCATCAATGACATTAACATCAACGTCATAACTTCCAACAGTTAAGTTAGAAACAGACAGATTTCCAGTACCATTCACAACAGTAACCATCATTGGTTCATCATCTACATAAACAAGATACTCACCATCGACATCTGCCTCTACAATGATTATTGCTTCTTCGCCATATGATATGTTTTCAACAGATAATGCGAAAGAAACAGGCATAGGAGCCACGCTGAATTCTGTTTTATTAACTGCTGAATAATTACTATTGACAATAGAAATTTTTACAACATAATCGTCAGCAGCTAAACCAGGAATAACCTGACTTGCATTACCATCAATTACCTCAACAAGATATTCAACGTCGTTTACGGATAAATTGTACATTCCATCAATTTCAGCAACTATATTGATAACAGCACTTTCGTTCCAAGTAATATCCTCAACAGCGACTTCAACATTAGTCATTTTAGGATTAATGTTAAATGTAGTTTCATTAAATGCAGTATGGTTGTCGTCACGTCTAACTGTAACCACAATTTGATTTCCAGCACCTAAATTAGGAACAAATATAACACCGTTTCCACCATTTACAGAAACAGTATAGTTTACATCCCTGATATTTACAATATAATCACCGTCAACATCAGCCTCAACAACTACAACAACATCCTCACCGTAAGTAATATTTCCAACAGAAACAATTGCAGATACCTCTTTAGGAAGCACACTAAATGTTGTAGTGTTATATGCACTATAGTTACCGTCAACAATAGATACGGAAACTAAGATGCCCTCACCAGCTTCTAAATTAGGAACAAATATAACACCGTCTCCTCCATTTACGGATACAGTATAGTTTACATCCCTGATATTTACAATATAATCACCGTCAACATCAGCCTGAACAACAACAACTGCATTCTCACCATAAACGATAGTTGCAACAGTAATGTTCACTGGTATCTGTTTAGGAGTTACATTAAATGTTGTAGTGTTATATGTACTATAGTTACCGTCAACAATAGATACGGAAGCTAAAATGTCTTCATCTACAAATAAACCAGAAATTGTTGTGTTTCCTTTACCGTCAACAACATTTACAGTATAATTTTGATTGTTTACCTCTACAATGTATTCGCCATCAACATCAGCCTCAACAACTACAATAGCGTCATCGCCATAAGTAATATTTCCAATTGAAATAATTGCCTGTATCTGTTTAGGAGATACATTGAATGCTGTTTCATTAAGTCCGGAATAATTACCATCAACAACAGTAACATTAACGTCATAATATCCAACAGTTAAATTAGGAACAGAGACGTTTCCAGTACCATTTACAACAGTAACCACAATTGATTCATTGCCTACATAAACAAGATACTCACCATCAACATCAGCTTCGACATTAACAGTGGCATTTTCTTCATAGGTTATATTAGATACAGTGACGTTTAAATTTACAGCTTTAGTATTGACTAATATTATACTAGTCTTGATTTTGGATTCATTAGTGTAGTAGGAATCGCCTTCAAAAGTACCTGTGACAATATATGTTCCAACAGTCAAATTAGGAACAACAAGTTCTTCAAGACAGGATTGTGTGATATTGTAAACTAGGTTCATATCACCATCATATACCTTGTATGTAATGTTTCCATAGGCATTGACCGGAACGGATACATCAACGGTTGCATTTTCACCATAAGTAATTAAAACGTTTGATAAATTGAACAATCCTTTAGCTTTATTAACTGTTAAATTAGCATATGCAACTGCTTCAGCATAATTGTCGGTTTCAATTTTATAAACGATAATACTATAAATATCCGGTTTGAAGCCTTCACTTGGGAATGTAAATATTGCGCTGCCATCAACATTTAATGAAATTGATTCATTGTATCTGTTGTCTAAAAATACTGTATATGAATCAGCGATATCGGCAGTCACATTTACTTTAATCTCATCGCCATAGTTAACCACAACATCACTGACAGTTATGTTTGGAGTGACTTTGTTAACTTTTGCATTGACCATTTCAGTAGCTGGAAGGAAGTTTTTATCTCCTCTGTATATTGCAGTAACCAAATAATTACCATGGTTCAATGTGAGATTTTCCAATTGATTCTTACTGTACATTTTACCGTTCAATTCATAGACAACCTTAGCAGTGGCGGACTTATTAATTTTTGAATTAACTATTAATTTTTCGCCTTGGGTAATATCATCTATTGAAATGTTTAATCCAGGATCTACACGATTGACAGTGAAGATTTTGGTTATTTTATTAAATACAAAATGATTTGAATTTTTATCATAAGCACTTAACACTGCATTATAGTCCCCACCGTTAAGAATACCAGAATTGTAGGTGAACTTACCATCAGTTACATTGACTGGATAAGAATTGGAGTTAATGTCCAAATAAGCAGTGAATTTAAAGTTTGAACCAATATCAATAGTACCTTCAATTGTTTCAATTTGTCCATAGTCAATATCATGAACTGTATACTCAACGTTTAAGACGTCAAATACTGAATTGGAAACATTCAAATCATTAGCATAAGATACAATGTTTCTATGTTTATATGCATTATTGTTTGAAAAGATACAGCCATTGACAGTTGCAATTTTTGTCATTGCTCCAATGTATAATGCCCCTTCGGTTGTGATTGTGTTGTCTGAAAATGTGGATTCAATAACAGATATATTGTCATCCTGACTAAAAACAATATATTCAGCAGTGTTTTCTGTGAATATACATCCTGAAATAGTACTTTGAGTATTGCCTGTTAAAATTATGTCACTCGCAGTATTGCCGGCGAATATGGAATTATTAACAAGCAGATTAGTGTTTTCATTTGCACAAATAAGTGGTGAATCCTCCACAGTGTTATTGTAAAACATTGAACTAATGAGAACATCTGTAGAGTCCATAACATTAATAATACTACAATTTACTATGTTTTCTGTAAATACACTTGATATAATTTTTACGGAATTCGCTACATCAATATAAATGATGTCACCATTCACTTTATTATTCTCAAATGATGATTCATTAACTATGAAATTGGAATCATGGTCAATATATATGATTCGTCCGTTAGTTAAGATATTGTCATAAAATTCAGATTCAACTACACTTAAATTTCCTTTACTGTATATAATTGCATTTTCCTCGAATTTAGTAATATTATTATTGACAAAGGTACACCCATCAACAGTCAAATTACCTGTATTGTTAATGATTGCCTTAATCTCCTTATCATTAAATCCAGTGATTACAACATCACATAGGGTAACATCAGAGTTTTCATTAATAGTCAAAAAGCTTAAATCAGATGAATTTGCATCAAAGACAACATCTCCAATGGAAATTATAGTTAATTTCTTACCTGAAATTGTCAATCCTAGATTGTCAGTACCTGAATAGTTTCCTTCATTTGCATAAATAATGTCTTCAGCTGCAGAATTTTCGATAGCTTCACGTAATGTATCGAATTTGCCGCCGGTACTGTTGACAACAAAATTACCTTCATATTCACTGACAGTGAATGTGGTTGTATTAAACGCATCATTATAGTTTTCATCACCTTCACGCACAGCAAATACACTGTAGTTTCCTTCCTCGACAGTAGCCAATGTCAATGTGGCCTGACCACCAGTGACAGTGACTTCTGTAAACTTATTATTGAAAAGAATACGTAATAATCCATCTTTACTTGCACTGATTTTTAAAACCGGTACGCCTTGAACTGAATTTCTAAGGATAATGTCATCTACAGTCAGATTGATGTAGACATTTGCCTTATGTATGATAAGCCTGTCAACTATTGCTTCACCATAATAGATATTGCCGTAGCTGTCATAAATGATTTCATTTAATATAACATCATAAATGCCTTTTGGTAAAACGTCTGTAACATATTCAAATACACCTTCTGAAATGGTGACTGTAGCATCTTTATAGTTAACAAATCCAGGCAATGTTACTTGAAGGTCCATGTTGAATTGAGGGTCAAGTGTACCTGTAATTGTTGTAGGAATGCCGTATTGGCCATCAGGTATGATTAATATCACATCATAGAAATCAAACATGTTTTCGCTGAACTGAATATCTCCTGCATTGTATATGTTTGCATACTCATCGGCAAAGTTAATTCCAAAAATGGATTTTGTAAGTTCTAGAGATTTGTTGTTGTAAATTGCTCCACCTCTGCCGGTTGCGGTATTGCCAACTAATGTTGAATTATCCACAGTCATAATATTATTATTATAAAGAGCACCACCGTCAATTTCACTGGATCCACCGGTGAATGTTGAATTAAAGATATGCAATTCATTTTCATTGTAAATTGCTCCACCGTATCCGTTTGCAGTGTTATCTTCAAAAGTAGAGTTTATAACATCTAAGGTTCCTTCATTATAAACAACTCCACCATTGTAACCCTCATTTTCAGTGAAGACTGTGTTGTTGATTAATAATGCTTTTTTGTTATATATTACACCACCATTTCCACCGTTGTAGTTCTCTGTGAAATTAGAAGAGAGAATATTTGCATCTCCATTGTTGTATACTACGGAACTTATATTTACAATATTGCTTGAAAATTCAACTGAATCTATGACTAAATCCTTATCATTTAAAACAAGAGCATTATCAATGAAATTAAGTGAAAATGTGCTGTTTAAAATATTTAATAAACCGGAATTGTATATAATTACGCCTGTTTCAAAGCTTTCGAATGAACAGTTAGTAATTATTAAATCACCATTATTTTCAATTGTTGCATAAGTTTTCATGCCTCCATCAGTAAAGGAAATGCCGTCAAATACAACAGTGCATCCTCTAGCTATTGTAAAGAACCATTTTTGACCGCTTCCATCGAAAACAACTCCATCATCTCTGAAATTCTTAAGAGTGAATGATTTGCGGATATCAATTTCCATATTGTCTTCATCATAATAATTTACATTTGCATAAATAATGCCATTTTCCGCAACAGCATCAATAGCATCGGTTAAGTTTTCATATACCTCATCTTTGGATAAGATGAAATTCGGTACTCTCATTTCAAATGTCACATCAAAGATATATGTATTGAAGTCATGGTCGTTCATTACACCTACAGTATAGTTTCCACCCATTACATCCTCGAAAATGACGTTGAAATCACGGGAACCATTGTTGTTAATTGTGTATAAAGGCACTTGATCGAAGTACAATAAAACCACTGAATCGAATGGATCAACTGAAGTACCGTTAACATAGACAGTCTGATTGATTTTATCTATAGCAAAATCGAATATTTGCCCATCACCGTTAAAGACACAATATTGGCGGTCTATTTCATCAACATTACCACCAGCAAAGTAATTCATCTTTCTCTCATCATCTTCACCTTGGTAGTTGTCTAAAAAGGTACATAAGTAGAATGATGCTGATGTTGATTGTCCATCTAAATTTCCGGATGTGATATAAATTGCTCCACCCTCACTTGATGCGTAATTGTTTGTAAAGGTAGTGTTTACCGCAATAAGCATTGCATCATTTTCTGCATCATATTTACCAATATAAATTGCTCCACCTTCGTCAGCATTGTTATTGTGGAAATTACAGTTCATCAATGTTAAGGTACCTGCTTCTAGGTCAATAGCTCCACCATAAGTAGCAACTCCATTGATTACAGTAATGTTTTCAAGTGTAACGGTAGGACCGTCTGTCTGCTCAAACTCTGGATGTGGAGGTGGAGGTACCTGAACCCACTCCATTTCTTCATCATATGTTAAAAGCATGAAGTAATTTTCACCGCCACAGTCAAAGATAACCTCTTCATTCTCATAACCCCTGATTGTTAATTCAATTTCTCCTTCAATATCCATACTGGATACAGAATATGTTCCGCCTCTGACTGTAATGATACCTGCACCATATAATACGGCTTCATCAACTGCATCTTCCAGAGTATCGAAATAGGTAAAATCATCATCTTCATCGTATTGGTATATGAATCTGCCTCCCTCATCCTCTTCACCAAGATTGTTATCTTCCGGAGAAGAACGAATTTCGTTGTTGGCATTATTTAAAGATTTCTTAATGGACAATGAAGTTTTAATGTTATTGGTTGAATAGTACCTGTCGTCACCTTCAAATACAGCATTGACATCATAGGTTCCGTCATTCAAATCTGAAATGACTAAATCGTCCCTGCAGGATTGGGTTGCGGTATAAACAACTTTATTTTTTGAATCTGTGACTGTGTATTTGATATTACCCACTGCATTTTCCGGAGCTGAAACCTCAATAATAGCATCATTAGGATTAGCAGCTCTAGAGACACTTAAAGCGAATGTTGCAAGATTTTTATTGACTTTCAAAGTGGCCTCGGTGAAATTTGAAATATAGTTTACACGTTCCTGTGAAGTGACCTTGATTGTGTAGGTGCCAGGCTCAAATGTATTTTCTATTTCAACAGATCTGCTGCCGTTAACATATTTGTCAGTTTTATAATCTCCAATTTCTATTGTATATATTGATGGGACATTTGTTTCGATATTTACAATAATAGTGTCATTATATCCTACTTCCACATCCGCTACAGATATGGTCGGATTAGCTTTATACACTTCAAAATTAATAATTGAGGATGTTAACATGTAATCTTCATGGTCATAAAGAGCTACAAGTGTGTAGTTTCCTGCGTCTAATTTCAAAGCCTCAAGTTCTTCTTTTGTGTAAATTTTTCCATTCAATTGATACTTTACGGTACCCATAGCATTAGCAGGCAGTTTTTCAACAACTTTAATGCTTTCACCATATGTAATATTGTCAACTGAAACATCCAAGTCAAAGCCAACATTGTTAACTCTGAAAATTCCAGTTATGCTGTCCATTAGATAGGTGTTATTATTGTTATCTGCAATCTTGTTTAAAACAGCATAATATTTGCCATGAGGCAATATTCCTGCCTTATAGTTGAATGTATTGTTTTTGATTTCCACAATGACGTTTTCACCAGCGACTGTTAAGTTGGCTGCCGCATATAGATTGGTACCAATATCTACTATACCAGTGATGTTTGAGTTTTCACCATACTGAACAGACATTGCATTCAAATTAGAATTTTTAACATCAAGAATGGAATCATGAACTACAGTAAATCCATTGCTGTGAATATGCCTGTTTTCTCCTGTGTTATTTGTAAAAAGACATTCGTCAATGAATGTAGTAATTTTAGGAGAGGTTGCAATGGCTCCAGTTGTTGCATGGTTATTTATAAAGTTACTGCTATCTATCATTAAGGATAATTTTTTATTATAAGGGTTTTTGATTAAAATTACAGAACCTACCTTACCTAAATTGTTATTGAAGATACAGCTTTCAATGGAAGCTTTTGAACTACCATCTAAGTATATGACTCCACCATCAACTTTACTGTTGGAGTTGTTTTCAAAATTGGATGAACCGATATCCAAGACTACTTCGGTAGTGTTGGCGTTAACATATATTACTCCACCTTCCAGTTGTGCATTTTCTCCCAAACTATTTTTGATGTCGTTTTTCTTGAAACTGGATAATGAAACAGATAAATATCTGGAATTACTACCCACATATATTGCAGATCCTTTAACAGCGGTATTCTGTTCAAAATCACATGATACTATTGCCGGTGCAAATTGGGTAATGTTTTTGAAATGCAATGCTCCACCTTCACGTGCAGAGTTATTTACGAATTTAGAAGACACGATTGAAACGTCCTCATAACCCAGTGATGTGACTGCAGCAGTACTTACTTTTAAAGGAGCCGCATTATTTATGAAATTACAACTGTCAATCTCCAATGAGTGTCCGTCATTAAATATAGCTGTTCCACCATTTTTGGCAAATGATGTCTTTGTAATCTTGTTGTCTGTAAAATTACATGACTCTAGTGCAAGGTCTCCGTGATTGACTATTGCTCCATAATTGGTATTCCTGTTGTGAAGTCCTGTGAATTTTATTCCATATATATAGACTTCAGCGTTTTCGTTGACTATTATGAAATTGGCATCTCCACCTCGAGCATCAAAGACCGCACCTTCAAGTGCAATGATATCTAAAGTTTTATTTGATATTACTATTCCAGTGTCAGCATATGTGCCCTTTTTAACATAAATTTCATCTTCATTATTGGAATTGGCTACAGCCTCAGCCAAAGTGTCATATTCCACATTTGTACTTAGGACAAGGAAGTTGCTGTAGGTTTTGCTTATTGAGAATGTGGTGAAATTCATGGCAAGATTAAAGTTTTCGTCAGCGTCACGCATGGCAACAACTGTATAATTACCTAAATCAAGGCCTGTCAATTGGATGCTGCCTTTACCGTTTACAACTTCAACCTGATAATATTTATTTTGAATGAAAACAGTATAATTATGATCAAAATTAGCATAAACATTTAAAACAGGTATTTCAGGTATTAATACATCATCTACATTAAGATTCAAAGTTATGTTAGCTTTTTCAATACCTATTTTTGCATATGCTGTCTCCTTCAAATAGAATTCATTTCCATATAAATCATTATAATAATCGCCGCCATGGAAATGGTCATTACTGTCTCCCTGTTCATACATTCCAGGCATGGCAAATTCATGTGTTCCACCTGGAATCACTCCAAGATTTATTTTAAATTTATTATCTACAACTGTAAGCATATCTCCAAAAATATTTTCATCATCTGCAATTCCTGTTAAAATAATATAAGTATTATTTAAATTAGATCCCCAATCAAATACCCCATCAAGAATATAATCAGAACCATAGGAACTATCTTTTAAACTTATTTGCAAATCCAAATCATATTCATTAAACTCTAAGTTAAATTTCCTTGTGAGTGATTCAGAGTATATGTTCCTATAATTAGTTGCATGATTTAAATCAAAAACACAGTTTGTTATGTTTACTAGACTGTTACTTTGACTGATTAAATAAATAGCTCCTCCTAAGTTAGCAGAATTTCCTATAAACTCATTATTATGGAGTTTAAGATTAGTAGCATATATTGCTCCACCTTTATTGGTGGCCTCATTTAAGTTAAATTCTGAGTTGGTAACTGTTAAATCTGTGGAAGAATCGGCATAGATAGCTCCCCCATCATTACCACTATTAGAAGTGAAACTACAATCATCAATATTAGCAACAGTATTTTCTAAGATTATTTTGCTATTTGATTCAAAAGTATTGCCATTCAGTACAAGATTTGAATTTTGCGCCTTTATCGGGTTTCCAGGTTGATTTTGATTATTTTGAATATTTTTAAATTCACAGTCTGAAATTTCCCCCTCAGAACCACCATTGAATTTTAATGCTGAATCTGAAAACCTGCCAGTTATGGTTATATCTTCCATAGTGAGTTTGGAACCAGAACCTATAATCAAGAAATTACTTTGAGAATCGCCTGAAAAAATGACAGGTTCCTCATCAGAATCTTTAGGTCTGATTGTAACTATTTTATTGTTAATCTGCACGTTTAAATTGCTAGAACCAGAGTAAGTTCCATCTACAACAGTAATTACACCACTTCCTCCATTGGAAATAGCATTTACGGCAGCACTTAATGTTTCAAATACATCCTTATCATTTAAAATAAAATTAGGTTCTATAATTGTAAAGGTAGCTCCTGAATAAATATATCTTTTTTCATAATTTTTCATCATGTAAACTGTATAGGTTCCAGGTTCAAGAAGAGTTTCAAGAGTATTACCAAAAGTTACAGTATCGCCATCATTACAAGGTAGTCTAGCATATTCACTGTCATCTTTATATAAAACTGCATAATTAACATCATCGCTAACATCAGGAGTTATTGACACTGCTTTATTAGGAGCATCCACTTCAATTTCAATGGATCCTCCACTTTTAAATAGACAATTATAAAAACTCCAGGATATAGCATCATCCTCATCTTCATCATAACCATCAAAATCGTTTGGTGTATCAGAGCCCTTTTTATTTCCCTCGAAATAACAGTTGTTAAGTGTAACTGAACCTTTATCTTCAATACAGATGGCTCCACCGTATCTATCAGCCTTATTGTTTATGAACCTACAGTTGTTGGCTACAAGTGTACCTTCATCAACATCTATGGCACCACCCAATCCATAACTAACTCCATCGGAAGAAGCATAATTATTCTCAAATATACAACGGTTCAAGGTCAATTGTGCCCCATCTTCAACTTCAATAGCACCACCATCTTTTGCCTTCATATTTCTAAAGGTAATGTCATTGATTGTGACCTTTACATTTTTATTAGTTACACGAAGGAACCAACCACTTTCTCCACCATCAAAAGTTACTGGGCCCATGCCGGCGCCTTCGCTGCGAGGCTGGAGTGTTATAGATACTGCTGTATTAACTTTATACTCAAAATCATCATCATCATCTGTGTATTTATAATAACCTGTCCAAACCTCTATTGTTCCTCCACCATTACTCTCAGCTGCAGACCAGGCATCTTCCAAATCATAATACCATTCACCACCATACAGAAAATTATTACTACTGTGTTTAAGCAAATCATCATCTGAAGCGGAAAGCACATCATCTGAAGCAGAGGATGCTTTTTCCACCTTATGAATTTCATCTCGACTGTCATCTACATTAATTTCTTCAATGCCGCTGGCACTTTCACTTGCTTGTGAAGTGTCATTGGCATCTTGTTCTAAAGCAGAAGAAGTTTCTGCGATATTTGTATCGCCAATCTCCTCTGCCAACGCAATATTTGTATCACTGACTTCCTCCAGCAATGTATCATTTGTATCAGCCGCTGAAATCGCAGCGATACCCATAATCATTACAAGGGATATCATCAGCAATATTCCTATCGTTTTTTTCTTCATTTTTAAATACCTCATATTGTCTAAAAATAAAGTAATTTACAGAACGTTCGTTCTTTTAACCAATTCATATACAGAACGTTCGTTCTTTTAACTAATAATTACACAAATATTGTAAATAATTAAAATACTTGATATCTATTTTTATTTTTGATTATTAATAAATATACACTATTTTTTTAATTAGTTATTCATGTCAAAAATAGTTTTTAAAAGCAAAAAAATAGTAAAATCAATTTTATAATAAATTAATATTATAAATCAATGAAAAAAAGTAAAAAATAAGTTTCAGAACTATAAAGCGTCTGAAACTCTGTCTTTAATGATTTCGTATAAACGTGCATCGATTCCTAAAGGATCTGTCAATACGATTTCACCGTCAAAGTCGACCTCTTCATCATCATGTCCGTGATGGTGGTGATGATGATGTCCATGGTCATGTCCATGGTCATGGTCGTCATGCCCGTGATGGTGGTGATGATGTCCGTGTCCACCGATTGATTCAGCATCAAAATTACTTTCAATGCCTAAAATTCCAGGTATGTCCCTTTTTGTATGTAATCCATGAGCTACAAACACTGGTACAACAATGATTTTTTCCAAATCGTTTTCAGAAGTCAATTTTTTGATTGTTTCTGGAATACCTGGTTCTCTAATTTCCATAAATCCATATTCTACAGGAATTTCCGGAAATTCTTTTTCATACATTTCTTTATAAGCTTTAATTACTTCTTCACCATCGTCTAGTCTTGAACCATGGCTTAAAAGTAAGATTCCTGTTTTTTTATCAGACATATTTTATCTTCCGTTAATAAGTTATAATTAAATTTTAAATTAAATTCATTGAAGTTATCTTGAAATAAAATTTTTTCAAAAAAAATATATGGAAAACTATAATTTTTCATTTACCATATCAACTAAAATATCTATTAATATATCATCCGCTTTGATAGGCTCAGGATATAGGATTTCCCCGTCAAAATCTACAGGAGTCAGGTCATGAGTGTGGTCATGTCCATGGTCGTGGCCATGTGAATGAGTATGTTCATGATCATCTAAAAATCCTAAGATATGTGGAATATCGTGAGTTGTGTGCATTCCAGGAGCAATAAAGACCGGAACAACCACTAATCTTTCCAAATCATTTTCATCAACAAGTTTGTTGATGGATTCCGGAATGCTTGGACCGCATAATTCCATAAATCCAAAGCTTGACGGCAAGTCGCAAGTCTTTTCAAATTTATTATATAATGCGGTTGCAAATTCTTTATTATAATTTAATCTGGATCCGTGAGTTACAAGCAGGATTCCAGTCTTTGCGCTGTCATCCAGCTTGGATTCAGATAAAGCTTCTGAAATTCTTTTGTGAACAATATCCACCAGTTCATCACGAGGCCCGATTGAACCTAACAATTCAATTTCACCGTCAAAGTCAACATCGTCAGCGATTGACAAATAATGTTCAGCAGGATAGTTTCCATCAGGACATCTAGGGTCAACTTCCAAAGGTTCCAAACCCAATAACTGCGGAATGTCAATGGTTGTATGAATTCCAGGAGCCAAAAATACAGGAAGAGCCATGATTTTGTCCAAATCGTCAACTTCTCCTTTTAATATTTCTACAGCTCCGGCAATTGTAGGCTCGGAAACTTTCATGTATCCTATTTCTACCGGCAAACCGGATTTTTTGATGAATTTTTCTTTTATTTCACTAAATACTTCTTCAGCGTAAGGTAAGGTACTTCCGTGACTTACCAAAATCACTGCAGTATTATTTGATAACTTTGAATTTGTATCCATAGGATATTACTCCGTCTTTTCCATCCTCTCTGATTTTCCTAAAGACCATTTCTACATCATCACCAATTTCAATTTCATCAACATTACAATCTACAAGTTGAGAAGTTAATTTAGCGCCTTCTTCGAGTTCAATTACAGCTACAGCATATGGAGCTGCTTTTTTGAAATCGTCAGGAGCTGACCGGATAATTGAAAATGTGTGAATTTTACCTTTTCCACTGAATTGGAACGGTTCAAGTTTTCCTTTTCTTCTACAGTTAGGACAAACTACACGAGATGGGAAAAACAATTCTCCACAAGTGTTACACTTGGAACCTATAAGATTATATCTTTGTTGTATATGACGCCATGTTCTAACAGTATCTGACATGTCATGCCTCCATAATTTTTAATGTTTATAATTTATTGTCAATAATATAAATAAGTATTGAAAGTATTAATTTAATTTATATTTTATAAAAAAAGTATTAATTCCAGGTAGAATTAATTAAAAATGGTAAAAATGAGATTATATCCCATTAATACCTAAAACGATGTACTAATATGTACTCAATAAGAAATTCCATTTTCTTTAAGTTTTGCTTTTAAAAAAATGTTTTCTTTTTCTATATTATGTAGAGCACTATCCATCTCAGAAATAGCTTTCTCCTTCTCAGCTAATTTTCGTTCAAAAACTTGTCTTGCATACTCTTCTTCAAATTCAGCTACAATCCTAAGTTTTGAATCATTAACTTTTTCTTCTAACATTTTTAACAACTCCTCGGCTTTGGATGTTGAATTGAAATATTTCTTTACCATCAAAGATATGCCATAACCTACATACCCTCTAAAAGGTTTTTTTAATGAATTATCCATGTTAAATAAGTGCAAGATTTTCTCAGTTATCCATTTTTCTTCTTTTTTTGGAGCAAACATTGAAAGAAAAACCATATCTAATCCGTCATCTTCACTTAATTGTTCTTGATTAATTATTTTTTCTTCAAGATTATTTAATTTTTCGATGATTTCTTCGAAATCCATATGAATATAGATAGGTTTGATGATATCTGATTCAACTCTACTGTATTCAAGTTCTGAAGATTCATAACCGTCAGTTATAATAATTACACTAAGTACAGGTAATCCATAGTAAGTTTTAGCATAATCCCTATATTCAGAAATTATTTTAATCTTTTCTTTTGTGACACGGGATGATTGAAATTCGACATTAATCAAAATTTTTTCAAATAGTCTATGGCCATCGGGTTCAACCAAAATCAACCAATCCATTTCACCTTCACTGCCATCCCTTTTAACAATTCTTGTTGTGAAATTTCTCACAAATTTCCCAGGTAAGTGAAAATATCTATGCAAAATCTGTGGAATCACAGTTGAAAAGTATATGTTAGTAACATCGTTTACGTGGTGAATTTTACTATATTTATGCAAGTTTTCACCTCAAAAATTTTTAATTTAGATTCCATGAAATCTCAATTAAACTTATACTAGTAGATATTATAATTTGATTTAATATTATATAAGCTTTCAATGATTATAAATCAATTTTAACTCGTATTTGAAAAAAATAAGCATTTAACAATATTGTTTTGAAATTGTAAAAAATATGACAATCATCCAATTAAAAAGATTTTGCAACTGTGTAAAATCATAAAGTCGCAGTTGAAAAATAAATTTATAATTTCAAGTGATATTTTTAATAATGAAAATCGACTCTAAAGGTAATCTAATACTAGGTACGACGGTTATTTTGATAACAATATTGTTATTGATAGCTGTTTTTGTTTTTACGACCATAAATTACATTGAAAATGAAAACATTGACTCTTATGAAAACGATAACTTCAAGTATATTGTTGATGACTATTCAAGCAATCTGGAAGTTTTAGGAAGGGATTCAATAGCTGATGCATGTGATAAAGTTTATCATACATTTAAACTTTTCAACAGCGAAGACCAAATTAAAAAGAACTTAAACAAGAAATTGGAAAAAAAGAATGAAGATCTAAAAGAGAAACATGATGCGGATATACGTTCTGAAGTCTTGTCCGTATCACCGACTGACAGCCCATGGAAAGTATTGTTTAAAGTTAAATTGAACATTAAAAAGAACAACAACAGATTTAACAGAATTATTGAGAAAAATGTATCAATAGAAGGGCTTAGAGATCCGCTTCCTCTTGCAAAATTAGGTGTTGCCTCTGGAATATTCATTCAGGGTGACAAGCTCAACTACAAGAATGCACTGACAAGATACCTTAAGTTAAGAAATCTGGACTCACCATTCTCATATGCATTTGCAACCACACCACTATACATCAAAAAATGTCCTTATGACCCTTATATCCACCATGGAGATCCTGGAGTATTAAAGGATTGTCTAAAACAGGGATATTTTCATGAAAGTGCTGATGGAAGCTGTTATCTGTGCAGGCTGGAAGGCAAGGGGAAATGTCCGCACTACGGAATGGAAGTGTTCATTCAGCCCCACACACCTCTTCTAAATGATTCCATATCCTGTTCGGACCATGTTGTATATCATGACCACTATCCGGGTCAAAAGATAGACAAGCTTGACATTAACAGTCTAATTTTGGATAGCTCACATCAAAAAAAATACGGGTTGTATGATAGCGATGATTGATAATAGAGGAAACATCACAGTAGAAATAGCGATTGTATTAATCATAACACTGATGATTACAGGCATTGTTCTTAATTTATCAGAATCCATGACCGATAAGGCAGTGAAATCTGTTGAAAGTGAAAACACTGAAATATTAATTTCTGAAATGGCTGACAATCTAGTCAATAATCCAGGAACACCAGATAACTGGGAAGAATATGGCAAGGGCACGCCTGGTCTTGCAATCATCAATGAAGAGGGAGAAATTGTTCCAAACAGCGTTTCCTATGCAAAACTTATGGCCTTGAAAAACAACTACAAAAAACTTGTGGATAAAAAACTTTTCGACTCCAAAATCAAAACATCACTTGAACTGATTCCTCAGAAGAGCAGCATTTCAAGTGTAAAAATTGGTGATGCTAATGAAAATGGAAATGTCTATTCCGTCAACAGGCTTGTAAAATGTGACTTTTACAAAAAATTCGTGCTTAAAGACTTCCAGTATGGAGGCAAGTGTAACCATAAACACTCACAAAACCAGCACAGCTGCAATTACTTTAAAGTTTTTAAGGGAAATTTAAGAAGTTCAAATTACTATTTGTTGATTGATGCAAACGAAAAAGACGATTTGGAATATATAATCGATACAACAAGGGTTGTTAAGGGCAGATTCTGGGAAAATCCGGGTTCTGATAAGATACTTCTAAACGATAAAATAAATTTCTATGATGACCCTAGCGCTGTGGTGTTCATTCACTTCAACAAGCCCCATGTAAAGGCTGTGCTGGTCAGCGTTCCCAAGAATTTCAAAATGTATAATTTAAATTATGATTATTTCACAACCAACGATTGCAATCTGGTTTTAAAGGCATGGTATTAGATCAACATGCCTAAAATAATCAATGAAACAGAAATCAATATCAAACTTGAAATCGAATCTGTAACGCTTGTTGAAACCGGAATGACAATATTGTCAGGGTCCAAATTATGATTATAGGATATTGTTGATATGTAATATACTAAAATAACCATTATTGTAACTAATATAATGCCTGCAATTGTACTGATTGGAATGATTTTATCAAAACCAACCCCTACCGTTCCAAACATGAGTGAGGATGATTCTGCAAGAATTCCGATGAATGGGAAAATAACAATGGCTAAAATATAACAGATTCCAAAGTTATGCAGTGCTTCACCTTCAGGTTTTGATAACGGTTCAACAAGCCCTGAGTGAA
This sequence comes from Methanobrevibacter sp., assembly GCA_017473945.1. Lineage (GTDB taxonomy): Archaea > Methanobacteriota > Methanobacteria > Methanobacteriales > Methanobacteriaceae > Methanocatella. The sequence goes on from JAFUIW010000031.1 coordinate 21,201, forward strand.
GTCCTGAAGATAATCTTGCACCCAAAATACTGATTAGACTTCCACATTCTCCTGAAAACAGAGGAATCAATGTTAAAAGGCTTGGATTTGTAAGTAATGTTTCCACAGAACTGTTTAAAATACCACCTGCAGAGCCTCCTAAAAAGGAACATAAAAGTAAAATCGGAGTTGATTGCTTTAAAATGGTCTTTGTCTCTTCAGATAAGCGGTAACAGTATATGAAACCTATTATGACAGCGATTAAAATTGCTGCTAAAACAATATCTTTAACTATGAAATTAAAGTTCAGTAGGCTTAAAATAAATATTGATGCTATAATTGCAGGTAAAGTAAACAAATCTCCAAACGCTGCAATAATCGGACTGGTAATGTTGTCCGGGTCCCAACCGTGTTCGAAACTTTTAAATGAAACAAACATTGTTATCGGAAGCATTATTAAGTTAGAAATTATGCCTGCAATTGTACAGATTAAAATAAAATCAATCAATTCCATTGAAGGATAATGAAGCAAAATACAGAATATTTTACCTACAATTCCTAAAAATATGGATAAAACTAATGTCAGGACAAATGAAGAAAATATATTGTAGTTTAAGTCTTCAGAAAATTCAAACTGAGGAGATATTAAACCAATGTGCAAGTTAGTGGATAATCTTGAGGCAAATGACCCGAAAATATTTCCCCTCATTCCAATAGCACCAGGGATAACTACCAAAAGTCCTGGAAATGCTTCAAGGAAAAATGTCATCTTACCCAGGATAACACCTGCAATCAAATCCCCTACAGCACAAATCAAAAGGGCGATTAATCCTTCTTTTATAATATAGTCGTGTTCAGCGTAAAAATCAGATAACGCTCGAGTAGATAGTGAACTGCGAATCTTCTTCTGTTTGTCTTTCACACATATCACTACCCATAATCATTTTTTCACAACCTAATCTTCATCTTCTAATTCTTCTGGAATATCTTCAAGGGAACAGGTTCCGGCGGCCAGTTTTTCAAGTAGGTCAGCACCTTCATCGGTTCCTTTTAAAATCAAAGTATCATATGGCAAGAGTGTGGTATTTTTATCAGGTCCATAAATCCAGGATGAACCTCTTCTAATAGAAATAACTCTCATTCCAGTACGATTTACTAAAAGTAAATCACCTAAAGTATTATTGGCCAAATCTGAATTTTCATCTACAACAACTCTAACTATACTTTTATCAGATTCTTCCATTACCATTTTAAATACTGGGTGAGGTTTAATACCTTTTATTACTAAATCAGCTAAATCTTTTGCCGCATTTGCCATACTTTCAGCAGCTTCCGCAATTTCCAAAAGTGCAGTTAACCTTTCCGCATCTTCATAGGATCTGGCGGCAACCAATGATTCCTTTTTAATTTCATAATTCATTGCATTAACTTCGTTTTCCAATGTAATTACTTCTTCAGCTGCTGCCTTACTGTTAAATAATACTGCAGAATAAGCCAAATCTACCATAAGTTCCGACATATTCTTCATTTCAATTAATAAATTTTTGATTGACAATTAAATACACCTAAAGATCATTTGGATTATTTTTTAATAAGCATGCTCTTCTGAGCTTTAATAAAGTTTTTTTCTTTCTTTTTAAGTCTTCAACTTCTTCTAAAATGTTTTCTAACGGTTCTCTTAAACATTCAACTGCTTTTTTGCTATGTAACCAATGACATTCCTTACAGTTCCAAACGTTTTTACCTTTAATCCATTCTCCACCAGTTGAAGAGTCTCCACATGGATAAAATGGACAATAACAGAAATCGCAGTATTGGCCGTCATAGTGACATGGATAGAATTCACATTCACGATTAGGGCCGTGTGCAACTTCGCCATTTAAGAATTTTTCATAATGATTTTGAGAAAGTGGATGTATTTGAGACCTTATTACATATCCTCTTGGTGTTACAAGCTTTCCATCTTGAACATATGTCAAATCGTTACCCACAATTAATGTACAAGACATGTTCACTATATCCTCTGTCAAGTCTTTAACCTTGACTATGGTATCTTTAGGAGGCTCATATGTACTGTCTATAATTCCAATTAATGCATCTTCACCTTTAATATCAATTACAGCTTGTTTAAATCTTCTAAAAGGTTCTTTTCTGGTTTTACTAATTGGATTATAAATTGCAACTATCAAATTAGCCTCAAGAGCATATTTCAATTTCTTTTCTATTTCAGATAAAGGTGTTAAAATATTACTTAAACTAATAGCTGCAAAATCGTTCAAAGGAGCTCCCAAGTGACTGGATGCATAGTTAAGCGCTGATACACCTGGATAAACTTTAATCTCAACATTTTCATATTTACTTACTATCTGATATAATACATTTGCCATTCCGAAGACCCCAGGGTCTCCAGAACTGATTAATGAAACTGTCTGGCCATCTAAACTTTTTTGAATTGCAAATTCAGCACGAGCAATTTCATCACCCATACCTTTTTTAACTATTTCCTTATCGGCTATTAAGTCCTCAATTTGCTCGATATATTTTTTATATCCAATAATAACATCTGACTCTTCAATAGCTTTAATAGCTCCTAAAGTCATATTATCTCTATTCTGACCAATACCAATCACATTAATCATATTATCATCTTAGTACAATTTTAAAACTGAATTTATAGTAACTGAATTTCTGTCAACGTTCAATCCTGTTCCTTTATATGCCGCAACACCATTTGCTATAATCTTATATGAAGGAACTTGACTAATGACAATCTGACCTGAAGTGGAATTAGGTGATGCATAACCTAAAGCTTCAATAGTTACATTAAATTCTCCATTATCTGGATCCTCATATGTTGTTACATTAATAGAGTCATAATCCACTCCATCTACCTTTGACAGCTCTTCCATTCGAAGGGCAATGTCTTTTTTGTTTGAAATGGATACAGGAGTTGGATCTTTTATTAAAACTTCATTAACGTGTTCTGGACTGAAGATACCTGTAATTTTTGAAACTTGCATATCTATTAATCCTTGAATATTAGGTGTTTCGGATGTTACTATTGTATATGAACCGAAAAGCCCTAATTCAAAAAATACAATAAATAATACAACAATTAAAATAATTCTAACTACCTTATTTGCCATTTTATCACAATCATTATGTATTTATAATAACAATTACATTATAATAATTTAAGTTTTATTTTTAATATATAATAAATATACCTATAAATCAAATTTTCAAAGAAAAATAAGTATTGCAATTTAAAATTCTCAAAGTTTATTAACATAGAAAATAAAAAACTTAATTAATATGTCAACAAATAAAATTCTATTAAAATTTGCAAAAAAAGGAATAAACCTATCACCTGAAGCATATGACAAAGTCATTAATGCAGAAAATCCTCTAGACTTTGCATCTACTTTAATAGTTAAGTTAAAAGGTGATAAATTTTCATCAAAAGATTTAGTTTCCGTAAGTGGTGAAACTATCGATGAAATTACAGGAAACGTTGAAAAACCAGAAAAAAGCAATCAAAAAACTTTAAATGATGTTCCAGAAGAAAAACCAGAAATAAAAACACAAATAAAACCTGAAAATAAACCTTTAACACAACAAACACCACAACCAACAAAAACCCAACCATCAACACAAGAAAAACCACAAACAAAACCATTAACACAAAAAACACCACAACCAACAAAAACCCAACCATCAACACAAGAAAAACCACAAACAAAACCATTAACACAAAAAACACCACAAAAAGATAAAAAACCAATTTCAATGGAAAATCTGAAAAAAGATAGTGACAAACCTGAAAAATATGTTAATCAAACCATTGTGGAAGCAACTGAGACTGTTAAAGATGAAAAAATTAAATTCAAAAGAAATGAACAGAAAATTAATGCACAATATGACTTTGAAATCTTGCAGGATATGAGTAAAAAATCATACACTAGCGGAGAGCTTGAAAACTTAATAGCATACTTTAAAAACAGGTATGAAAAACTAGAAAAAATACTTTCCAAAAGGCCTGAACTTAGAAGTTATACAAAAATCGCTGATATTGATGATTCCCAAGACAGTTTGAGCTTAATTTTGATGGTCCGTGAAATAAGATCAAGTAAAAATGGTCATAAAATAGTTGAATTTGAAGATGACACAGGCAATATCTCTATCCTGTTTTCACACAATAATGAAGAATTATTTGCTGAAGCCGAAAAACTTGTTAAGGATGAAGTTGTTGGTGTTATTGCAAATAAAAGTGATGATAAAGGATTTGCTTTTGGCCAACAAATCATAAAACCTGGTGTTTTAAGAGTTCCGGACAAAGAAATGGATTTTGGAGTGGTATTTTTATCTGACGTTCACATAGGTAGTTTAACATTCCTGGAAGATGCATTTACCAGATTTATAGATTGGATTAATTGCGATTATGGTACAGAAGAGCAAAGAAGAGTTGCAGAAGACGTCAAATATCTAATTATAGGCGGAGATATTGTGGATGGTATAGGTGTTTATCCAAACCAGGACAAAGAATTGGCAATAAAAGACATTACACAACAATATAACGAAGCCGCTAGATTTTTAAGAAATATTAGAAGCGACATTAAGATTATTATTGCTCCTGGAAACCACGATGCATCTAGAGTTGCAGAACCACAACCTGCCGTTCCTGAAGAGTATGCAAAAGCATTATACGAACTGGATAATGTTGAATTTATATCAAATCCTGGTTTAGTTTCCCTTGATGGAATCAAGGTATTAATATACCATGGACGTAGTTTCGACGATTTAGTAATGGCAGTGAAAGAATTTACTTATGAAAAAAGTGACTTGTTAATGGAAGAATTACTGCAAAAAAGACATTTAGCTCCTATTTATGGTGAAAGAACACCACTTGCATCAGAACTTGAGGATTATCTTGTTATTGATGAAGTACCGGATATATTCCACACAGGACATATTCACGTTAACTCATATAGAAAATTCAAGGGAATCCATATGATTAACTCTGGTACATTTCAGACACAAACAAGCTTTCAAAAAATTCACAACATTGAACCAACACCTGCAGAAGTTCCTGTTATTCATAAAGGAAAATATAAACACTTCAAATTTTTATAGAGGTATTTTATGAAAAAAAAAGTTCAAGAAATAATTGATGTAGGAAATGACATTTACAATAAAAACTTAGTTTCCGGAAAATCAGGTAACATAAGTAAAA
>JAFUIW010000032.1 GCA_017473945.1 Methanobrevibacter sp.
GCCTCTGATTCTTTCTTTACGATGCTTATAGAAGTTCACTTATCGTTTGCCATTATTCGCCTTTCTCTTGCTCTTCCAATCAACGGATGCTATGATTGAGAATTGAGCTTTAAACTCTCATGCAACCCACCCCACCGTCGCAAGTTACGCAGTTTCGAGCGAGAATAACCCTCATAACAGGATTAACAACATACTAATAGTTGTACTGACATAAAACTCTCAAAAAAAAAACAATGAGTTCATATAACAAAATTTAAAAGACAATTGCTTGTCGCACTAAAAAAAAGAAAAAAAGAAAGAAGATTAGTATATAGCAGGGATTTTAACTCCCATTTTAGCTCTTCTTTCACGTTCTGCAGTGTTTTTGTCTTTTTTACCTTTAGCTAATTTTTCAAGTAAAGGAAGACCTGGTTTTACATCGTCCATTGGTTTGGTTTCGATTAAACCAGCGTCAACAGCAGCTTTGAATATGGAGTCACCATCATCAGTTCTGGTTAAAACAGTAGACCATCCATCAGGAGATCCTACAGAACCAGTTGATACGTCAGCCCATTCAGCTACGTAATCTTGACAGATGTTACATCCAGCTTGTTCGTAACCGTGGGTTTCTTTGATAGCTAAACCACTGTCTTCACCATCTTTGGTTAACCAGAATTTACCTTTACCGATGTCCATTTTACTAGCATCTTGTAAGCTGTCAAATCCTAATTTTGCGGTAGCAAAGGTATCAAGAGAAGCCATAGGGAAGTTTTCCATACAGTAGATACCGATGATTAATTTGATTTTGTCAACGACAAATCTAGTGAATGGATAAGCTTGTGCTTTTCTTAAACCTTGGGTTTGACATGGAGTTGCTACTACACCAACTTTTTCTAAACCGTATTGACGGGTTGCTTCTTTTAAAGCGGATAAAGTTGGGGACATTGAGTATTTAGTTCCTGCAGCTGCAATAACTTCATCAGCAGAGGTTACTACAGTAGGAATTGGTCTCCAATCGTCGTCAGGAGTTCCAGCAACAACTGCACCTTCAATGATACCTTCATCAAGTGCGTAACAGAGTAATGCTGAAACAATTCCTCCGTCTTGTGATACATCTAAGATTTTTTTCTCAGTAGATCTTGCAGATAATGCTTCTTTATAAGTACCTAATGGCATATCCAATCCTCCTATAATCCAGTTTCCTTTTTAATTCTGCTTTCAGGTAACCAAGATCTTGGACACATCATGTAGCAAGAACCACATTTAATACATCTGTCTCTGTCACAGCTAGGTCTACCTTCTGAAAAGCCCATTGCTCTTGTAGGACATGCAAGAGCACAAGTTCCACATCCAGTACATAATCCTTGGCGGATAATGTTGGTTAATACATCACAACCACATCCTTTATCACATGCAGCCCAATCCATTGCTGGTTTTAAGTAGTCTAAGTCGCCTTCACATAAAGCAACAACTGCTTTAGCAATCATTTCAGGAGCTACAGGACAACCAGGAAGTGCTAAATCTACTTTAATTAATGAATTAATTGGTAAGAAAGATTCGTGTTTTGGTTGTGCTTGTTGACCACCACGTGCGAAAGTAGTGAAACAACCTGTAATAGCACATGAACCAAATGCAGCAATTAATCCAGATTTTTCTCTTGCTTCTAAGAGTTCATGTACACTGTGTTCATCTTGTAAACATACAGATCCTTCAATTAAACATAAGTCCATTTCTGGCATTTCCCATAAATCGACTAAAGTTTGTCCGTATACAATGTCAACCATGTCAGTTAAAACAGTAGATAAAATGTCGTAGTTTTCGGTTAAAGACATTGCATCCCCAGTACAACCACTTAAGTGTATGTAACCAATACGTGGTTTTGCTGAAGCAGCTTTAGGTTCTTCTGCAGGTGCTTTGGTTTCTACAGGAGCAGCTTCAACTTTTTTCTCTACTTTTGGTGCTTTTGGTTCGTCTGAACCGCCAAAAGCTTTTTTCAATTTATCAAACATTATTTTACCCCGATTTCTTTTAAAATAATATCTATAGCTTCAGGAATAGCCTTTTCTACAGGTTCAGATAAACCCATATCTACGTCCGGAGTTGGAATCTCAGCTGGCCTACATCCAACGATGACAACTTCACATTTTTGAGAAATTTCTTGAAGTGGGTTTTCAACTGTCATTCCATGAGGGTTGTCATATTTTCCTTTTTGCATCTGATTAGGATCGAAAACATCAATTGTCCCCGGTTCTGCATCAAATTCAACTACATCTAAAACAACAAGTTTTTTCCAGTCATATTCAGTGTATAACGGGAAAAAGTTAGTTGGAGCTGCAGTACCGCCATCAATAAACTGAACACCCTCAGGCAAATCTATATCATCAAATTTTTTCTTGATTTCATCTAATATGTCTTTATTAAATTCTTCTTCAACGTAGGAAGTAACAGCTGGATCATAATAGTCATTAGTGTCATTGAAATATTTCTGCAATATGTTTATAAGAACTGGACCGTATCCATCATCTTTAAATAAAATATTTCCACAACCAATAACGATAATATCCGAATTGTAAGGCATTAAATTCCTCCAAGTTACTTAGATTCTCACCATTTCATTTTTAAGAATGGATTTGTCTTCATCGTCAACTACCATTACGTGAGTAGCACATGATAAACATGGGTCGTATGCTCTGATTACATGTGGACCTAACTCGTGATGGAATCCTTCAGTTGCAGGACCCATAGTTGGAATGTTCCAAGTAGTTGGTACAATAGCAGAGTAGAATTGAGTTTTACCTTCTTTAACTTGTGCCATGTGTACGTTGGTTCCTCTAGGACCTTCAATAACACCAAATCCAAGTTCTCCAGTTCCTCTTTTATCGTAACTTACGTTAGCAGGAGCAGAGGTGTCGAGTGCATCTAATGCTTCCATACATGCGTCATAGTTTTTGAGCATTTCGTCAGCACGAGCAACATGTTGTGCGATTACACCTTTGTCTTTAACACCTTGGAATTTTTCCATTCTTGCTCTAGGACCAGTTTCTACGTTTTTACCTTCCCATAATGGAATTACGGAGCATGCTTCTTTTCCAATTTCTGGATCATCATACCATGCTTCTGGTAAAACTTCAGAGAATTTGTCCATGTCAAATTCGTTGGTACCATAAGTAGCATCGGTTGCCATTAATGGTTGGTTAACTACACCTAAGTCTTTTGGTAAACCTGCTTCTAAAACTAAATTTTTGATAAATTCAATGTGAGCATCAAGTTTTGGTTTAAGTGCGGTCATTCTTTCGATTAATCTTTCTTTAGTGAATGGAGTGATGTTTCTAGCCATACCACCTACTCTGATATCAGCAGGGTGGATACCTTCTCCAGCACACATATCTACAACATATTGTACAGTTTTTCTGATTTCACTTACACTGTCAACTGCTTTAACGAAATCATCGCCTTTAGCAATATCCGGTGCAACTAAAAAGTGGTGAATTGCTGCACTGTTAATGTTATGTGCTGCTAAGGTAGCTTTTCTTAACAATTTTGCTGCTGTAGGAATTTCAATTCCTAATGCCATATCCATTGCTTCTACAGAAGCTAAAGTGTGTGGAATTGGACAAACTCCACAGATTCTTTGACATAAAACAGGAGCTGTTTCAGGAGCTTTGTTAAGAACCATCTTTTCTAAACCCCTAACAGGAGTTATACTAAAATACATACCTTTTGTAACAATACCTTCATCGTCAACTTCCATGACCAATTCCGCGTGGCCTTCTTGACGAGAAGTAGGTTTAATAACTACTCTATCTTTCAAATATGTCACCTCAATTATTAGCAATTAGAAACTAACATTAATTATATATGACTATTATTACTTATAAATTATAGTAGAAAAATTTAATCGAAATATATATAATATATGAAAAACTAAATTTTAATATTATATTTAATATATAATTGAAAGGAGGGAAAAAATTGGATAAAGCAAATATTATAATTTCAATAATTATCGTGTTATGTATTGCGGCAGCTGTTGCGGCATATGGAATAACAAATAGTGATAATCCAATATTCTCTGATTTATCAAGTATGACCAGTAGCAATAACGCTGGTAATGGACTTGGAAATAACACTACTACTGGAAATGAAAGTGGACATTCACCATCAAGTGTAGCAACCACCAATGGAGGAGCAAGTTCTGGAAGCTCTTCAAATGGAGGAGCAAGTTCCGGTTCAAGTAGCTCCGGATCAAGTTACAATGATGGAAGTTACAGCAGTAGCAGCAATTCCGGATCAGATTCTGGATCTAGTTCAAGTAGTACCCAGTTATCTTACTCAAGCGCACAAAGTATTGCTAATGGTGCTGTTTCAGAACCAGGATGCTATGCTGGAGGAGGATACTACTCTGGAGGATACTGGTATTTCACAATCTACGATGAAGACGGAAATGCAGTAGATACAATATCTGTTAGCGATTCAACTGGTGCAACAGGAAGAGGATAAAAAGATTATTTTTAATCTTTTTTTATTTTTTTGATACAAAATAGATAAATATATATAATAAGAAAAATAGAATTATTATTGTTGTATATTAAGGGCCCGTAGCCTAGCTGGATAGGGCGTCGGACTTCTAATCCGAAGACCCCGGGTTCAAATCCCGGCGGGTCCGCTCTTAATACAATTTTTGCTTTTTTTAATGCTTTTTTAAAGAAATGACAGTATATTTTATGGGCTTGTAGCCTAGTCTGGAAGGGCGTAAGACTCCTAATCTTAAGATCGAGGGTTCAAATCCCTCCAAGTCCGTATTTAAATTTTTTAAAAGAAATCCAAAGTAACAACATTTTTCTCCTTGGGTTTCCTTTCAAAGAGTATTTCACCGTATTTGCCACCACCACCCGGAACAACCTCAATTGTTCCGTTTCTAAACGCTTCAATAGCCGGAGCAATATTGGGATTGATTTTTGAAATATCATCAATTGAGACATTGATTAAAACATCTATCTCAGTTTTAAAATTATCAATCAGTTTCTGCCATTTTGCCTGAACCGTTTTAGTTGTAACTCCCTTATCAAAAACAGTTGATATCAGCTCGGCAAGAGGCATCAAATGAACATACTGCGGCCTGAAGTCAGGGTGTTTTGGTTCAATCAAATCGGCAATTTCAGATATTCTAAAATCCACTCCCTTTTTAATCTTTCCACCGCAACTGCACTTCATCCGGTTTTCCTTGGCAACAACAGGATCAACCAGTTTAAAGCATTTGGTGCATGCAGTCATGTGATACTTTCCCAGATTTGGAAGCAGACCATAATTTGCTTTAATGTCTTTATGTTTAATTGCATGTTTTATTGAAGAGAATGAAATGTCCTTAAGCTCAATCTGATTAAATTCTCTGCCCAACCTATGTGGCCATGGAGAGTGCGCATCAGAATTTGTTAAAAATGGAAAATCCTTAAGCTCACTTACCGTATCTGCAATGAAAGTGTCTGCAGAAAGACCGAGCTCCACAAAATCAGGTTTCTTTTCGTAGCAGTCATAAATGCTGTCATGGGATTTGTACATCCCAGTCCATGGAGTGAATGCATGTGCCGGACCGATAAGACAGTCATATTCCTTTACAAGTTCCAAAAGCTCCGCTCCGCCCAATTGAGTTTTTGGCCTACCGTCACTATTCTTATTTTTTGAAGGAAGTCTCACTGACAGTTCACGTGCGATTTCAATATTCGGAATTATAATCACATGGTGAATCTTATGCTTGCCCTCAACTTCAGTTGTCAAAACAAAATTCATATCCTCAAAAGCATATATTCCATCTCCAACAGGTGTTGTGCTCTCCTCAATAATGTCCAGCCATCCTGGATGGAAAGCATCACCGGTTCCCAGAAGCTGCAAACCCTTTAATTTGGATTTTGGAGCAATGTTTTTAATAAGCATGTCTTTTGATGAAGCCATAGAAAAGCAGCTGTGAATGTGAAAATCTGCATTTACCAACATGGTTAAATGTTAGAGATTATTATTATTTAAGATTTTTTTAACATCACTTACCGGAAATTTTTCTTTCTTTAGGTGTAAATCAACGTTTAAATCATCAGAGATGTTATTATCCAAATTTTTTAAAAAATAGTTGGTCTTATCAATCATGTCGATTAGTTCATTTTGATTTGTAGGATATGCAAGTCTTAAAGCCGGAATATCCAAATCATTTACAATCTTGACTTCAAGCGAGTGGGCATTATTGCACGAGTTACCTCCAAACAAAATCAGGTCATTTAAAGCATTATACATCTTAGGATGATATTTTGGACGTTTTCCAATGATAATGGCTGCTTCAGCCTTATTAACAATCCTGGAAAACAAGTATAACCTTCCCCTTACACCTGAAGGAAGTTCACTAGAACAATAAGTATTTATCAAATTATCAAAATTAAAATTGCCCTCACAGATGTCCATATTGTCAGATTTGGAAAAATTTGAGGGAGATACATAAGTGTGTCCATTCTTTTCAATCAATGGAATGACAATCATAGATGCATCGGGCACCACTATAACGTTCATGAAAAAAAAGTAAAAATAAAAAAATATATTGAAATTATCCAATATATCTTAAATCGTCGGCATTTCCTGCATTGGCCTTATTAATCATATCCTGTTCCATTTGTTGAGCTTTAGCAATCATTTGTCTTGTTTCTTCAGCTCTTTCTTCTAATTTATCAACGTTAATTTCAAAATTAAGTAACATGGACAATTTGTTTAATATGGCTTCAGCAGCTTCAGCATCAATGAAGTAACCTGGGGTTTCGCCCATAAGGCATGAACCCTGGATTTGCTGGCGAACAGCTAGGCCTAAAAACAGCCCGGAAGCCCCAACAATTCCACCGTCATTTGCCCTGATTTCAATTTCAGCCTCTTTCAGCAATTCGATATTTTCTTCACAAGTTGCAGCACCGAAAACCCTTGGAGTTTCGGTAGGCTGGCCGGTGACCATTCCGCCTAAAGTGTAGATTCTGTCAATGCCGAAACCCTTGACATACTCCAAAATATCTTTGCATACCAGATATTGGCCTTCAGGAGATAGTGCTTGAGTATTACCGACTAAAATAATCAAATCCAAATTATCTTCACCAACATCTTTTAAACAATATAATTCATTTTTCATATTTTCAATAATTCCCTCATCCTTAACGATTACTTGTGGGGGGAAAGTTGGAGAATGAATTTCAGCAAATTTGGTAGCTCCCAGCTCATCAATCATGTGATCGGCAGCTAACTTGCCCACATGGCCAAGGCCAGGCAATGCTTCAATAAAAATAGGATTGTTTACTTCAATGTCTTCTAAAACAGTTATTTCTGTAGTTTCCATACCCAATTACTCCTTCATTGATTCCTTTTTTAATATACGCCTATATTTACCATATTTATCCTCTACTGAAAACTTAGGAGGATAAATTACTTTAAGTTTGCCGCCGCATTTGGGACAAACTTCTTTTAAAGTATAAATACCACATTCAGGACATTTATTCATTTTCATATTCATAAGAATCTAATTATCTAATTCTCTTAAAAATGAACCATTTCCATCAGATTCTTCTACAACTGCAATACATCTATCAGCAGCAGCTTTAAGTTCTTTTTCTGCTAATAAATAATCAGTAGATTTAACTGTAATTCTGTATCTTGGTGCACCAACACATTGCACTTTGATTTCCTCTTCAGCATCGCCGTTATCCTCTGCAGCTTTAAGAGCCGCGATGATAATTTCAACACCGTTAGGTACAAAGGTTTCAATGTCAACATAACCACTGATATGAACTTCCGGAGGAGTAATATTTTTCTTAGCTACTTCTGTAATAGCATCTGCCCAATCTTGTGGGATTCCTTCTTCAGTAAGTGATTCTGCACCTTCATCAGAAGCAGTTTCAAAAGCACCATAAACATCTCCAAAGATGTCCATGAGTTCATAACCTACTTCATCGTAAGCAGCGTCCAAATCTTTATCTAATGATTTAGCAGCCAATTCTAAGAATTTTTCAGCTTTTTGCTCAATTTTCCAATGTTGGATTTTTTTAGTTCTTTGATCTTCACGGATTCTTTTTAAAGATGCATCCACATGCCCTTTTTTAGGATTTACTCTGAGAACACGACAAACGATTTTTTGGTTTTCACGTACATGATCCCTGATATTTTTTACCCAACCAGAAGATACTTCAGAAATATGAATAAAAGCTTCTTTGCCCTGATATTCTTCTAATTTAGCAAAAGCCCCATAATTAAGAACTTTATAAACAGTACCTACAATAAGTTCTCCTTCATCAGGCCATTCTTGACTTTTTCTTACCATACTTTCACCAACATTAATAAAAAAAATTTATAAAAAAATAGTAAAAAATAAGTTTAAAACTAGGTATCTAGTTTAAAACTTTTTCAATGTGTGCGGTGATTTTAGCTTTAGCACCGCGAGATTTGACAAGGGTTTTGCCACAAATAATACATTTTACGTCAGATGCTGCACGATCAAAGATTACTTGTTCATTGTCACAATCTAAACATTTAACTTTTAAAAAGTTTCCTCTACCTTTACTAACCATGTTAATCACCTATTTAGCTACAAATTCAGGTTTTCCTGTTCTGAAAGATTGTTTGATGTGGGATTTACCACATTCTTTACATTTAAGTCTTAAGTCTAATTTTTTAACTGGTTTGTTACCAGCAGGTAAAGGCCTTGGATATCCTCTGTATCCAGCAGTTACACGTCTGAATTGTCTTTGTCCCCAGGTTAACTCACTAGCTTTTCTTTTTTTAGCAGTGTGTACTTCATGTACAGTGTGTCTTTTACAATGAGGACAGTATGTTCTTTTTTCTTTTGGTATTTTCATTTTTCCACCGTTCAATACACTAAAAAGTGCTTAATCAATAAATCATTGTAAATCTATTCATAAATTTATCTAAACTGAAGTCTTATCAGAAAATATTAGAGATATAAACTTTTTTGTAACGCATCAAGTCTACAAACAGCAAAAATCCAAATTCTAATAAATATAATTTTTTATTATTACAAATAGATATGTACCTTATATATATTTTACAAGTTATATAAAGTTAATGGAAAAACAGTTAAATTTTAACTTGACGACCTTTTCTATTTTTGAAAAATATTTTTGCATTAATCATAGGCAATGTCACCAGGTCCTGAGACCTGAACGGACCATAAACCTTTTCATCAACCCCAACTATCGGACCCACATCATCAAAAACAAGCATTGTAACCAATTCAGTATCTTTTGCAATTTTTTGAGATTCCAAATCATAAAATTCATCAACTTCATCAATTGCATTAGGATTATCTTCAATATCCGCTTTTGGCTTTGTTGACTTAGGTTTTTCGACTACGTTAGGCTTGACCTGTTCAGGTTGTGGAACTGCAACATCCCTGCGTTGAGGAGTTTTTTCTTCAATAGATTCAGCATTGTTAATTTTTTCCGGCACATCTGAAGAATCGTCATTAGATGGCACCAATGTGGTGGTCTGGGTTTCTTTTTGTGATTGAGAAACATCATCCTTATCATCAGAAAGCTTTTCAAGCGAAATAGCGCCCCTATGATTTTTTAAAGTGTCAATTAATGAATAATAGAATTTTTCTTCCTCAGGAGTTAAATTGAGAGGAGTTGTATCAACCAAATCAAATTGAGGCTTTCCTGTAAAAAGATGATATGACCTGTGAATATTGACTACTGCAGCATCAGTAATTTTATGTTCACGTCTTTCACAGATTTCCGTTGCTATAATTTGAGCCTCTTTAAGAATTCCGTGAGCATTGGAAAATGGATCTTCAATAGCTTGACGTCTAAGGTCATCCAAATACTCGTGAATATCATTATAAAAAGTTTCTTCTACACGAGCCAATGTACCGTTGTTACGTTCCTTCTTTTGAACTTTACGCAATACCTGATAAAACTGATCCACTTAATACCATCTCTAAAATAGTGTTTAAAATAAAAAAAAAGATAAACAAATGAAATTATTCATCTGTTTCTAATCTAGGAGCAAGCAAGAAACTTAATTTACCGTCACCAGTTACCATGTTAAGGGTTAAACTTAATGGCATATCTGTACCTAAACCAATTTCAGCTTCCTCTGAAAATTTGTCTGCTTTGAGCATTTCTCTAATTTTATCCAATGAGAATAAAGATTTTGCATGTTCATTGATGTTTTCGCCGTGGAGATATTTAATGCTTGCATCTCCGAATTCACCGTCAGCTGATGCAATGAAGTAATCTTCATCAACTTGGAAAGCGATTTTATCTGAAAAGATATCAATATCGTTGATACAGTCTTTCAAGATTGAGAAACGAACTTTGAATGATGTTGGATGCTCAATTTGAGGTGGAACAGGGTTATCATATTCCATATCAATTAATCTTATTTTAAATGTTCTTGTAGCATCTCCTTCAAAAGTAATAATGAAATTACCTTCATCCACAGACATCAATACTCTGTCTTGAGATTTAGCACGTTTAAGAACTCTCATGAATTCATCAGTGTCAATATTGATTTTTTCAGGAACATCACAAATGTATTCATCGAATAAACTAGCTTTAAGTTCCAAATGTACGAAAGTTATGTGACTACGGTCTAAGGCATCTAATCTCATGCCTTCACTGTCAGTTTGAATTTGTACTTCATCTACAATGGATGAAATAGCATCAAAACTGGTTTTTAATATACTAGAATCACTTAATTCTGCTTTAAACATAAATAATCCTCTAATCAGTAATATGTTTATATTTATTGTTTATATATAATAAGTTTTACTTTTTATATGAATTATTGATTTGCGGCTTTTTTCATTGCAGAAACATATTCTTTAATTGGTTCTGCAGCATTTTCACCATGTTCTTCAATAATTTTTACAATTGCACTACCTACAATAACTCCATCTGAAATTTTACCAATGTCAGAAGCTTGTTCAGGAGTATTAATTCCAAAGCCAACAGCCAGTGGTAAATCAGTGACGTCACGAATGTCATCCAAAATAGCATTCAAATCTGTTTTAATTTCTGAACGCATTCCAGTAACACCCAATGAGGAAACAACATAAATAAATCCAGTTGCATCATTTGCAATCATTTGGATTCTTTCTTTAGATGTCGGAGCGATTAAAGAAATCACATCAACATCATTTTTAAGTGCAATTTCGGCAATTTCACCCTTTTCCTCATATGGCAAATCGGGAGAGATGATTCCATCAATTCCAATTTCATTGCATTTTTTAAAGAATTCTTCATAACCGTAAAAGAAAACCGGATTGATATAAGTCAAAAACACTATAGGGACATTTGTTTTTTCGCGAATGGCTTTAACTGCATTAAAAACATCGTCAGTAGTTGTGTTGTTTTTTAATGCCCTGACATTAGCTTCCTGTATTACTAAACCTTCAGCCATAGGGTCTGAAAAAGGAATGCCAATTTCTATCAA
>JAFUIW010000033.1 GCA_017473945.1 Methanobrevibacter sp.
AAAATAAAAATGACGTCATTGTTAAAATAATTGAAAAAGCAATTAAAGATAAATCACAAGCTTTGGCATTCGTATCAACCAGAAGATTCACAGAAAGTTTAGCAACATACGTATCTGGAAAGATTAACAAAAAAATTAATGTGGAGCAGAGAAAACGCTTTAAAGAAGTTAGTGAAAAGTTACTTGATGTTCCTAAAAAGAAAGGTTCCCTTCCAACTACCACATGTGTTAAACTAGCTGAAGCGGCTGAAAAGGGTGTTGCGTTCCACCATGCAGGACTATTCAATGAACAAAAAGAAATCATTGAAGATGAATTCAGAAAAGGAAATATTTTAATGATTACTGCAACTCCAAGTTTAATGTATGGAGTTAACTTGCCTTCAAAAACCGTTGCAATTAGGGACCATACCCGTTGGACAAGCAACGGCCCCCAACCTATACCTGTTTTTGATTATGAACAGATGTCAGGAAGGGCTGGAAGACCACAATACGATGATGTTGGATACTCATATCTTATTGCAAAAACAATGGATGAGGCTCAAAACTTACAGGACTTCTACATTGACGGTGAAATTGAACTGACCAATTCCAAATTAGTAGACAATAAGGACACAATCTACAGACAGATTATTGCACAAATAGCTTCAACCCTTTCAAAAGACATTGATGAGCTTACAGACTTTTTTGGAAAAACATTATACGGATACCAAATGAGCAATAACCCATCAATGGCACTGTTTGCAGAGGATAGCTTAAGGTATGAACTGGAAAATGCTTTGAGTTTCTTGCTTCAAAACGCAATCATCAGAGCAACTCCAGAAGGCCTTAAAACAACTGATTTTGGAAATCTTATAGCAAAATCCAATTATTCCGTTGAAACCGCAGTTAAAATTAAAGAATACATATCCTCAATGGATGAAATGAAAGTTGAAGAGTTCATTTATGCATTATCTGAAACTCCTGATTTGCCATTAATATCATTTAAAGGAAGAAAATCAAAAGATCCAGTACGAGATAAATTATCTGAAGTGGGATTGTTTGCAGTTGACATTGGAAATCCCGAAGCAACAACCGTCTCATTGATTGAATGGATTAACGAAAGAAGCGAATATGAAATTGAAAACAAGTATCATGTTTATTCAGCATCTACAAGAAGATCAGCATATGAAGCTTCACGCCTGGTGAGGTTTGCTAAAAACACCTCTGAAGTTTTAGGAAACTACTCCAACTTGCAGGAATTCGATTTATTATCTGCAAGATTATATTATGGTGTTAAAACTGACATCATCCCATTGGTTGTAGGTGTAAAAAGACTTGGTAGAAGACGAGCCAGAAATGTCGTTAAAATCTTCGGTAACAATTTAAGCGGCGTTAGTGAAAAAGAGCTTCAACAAATTGAAGGAATCGGTCCAAAACTTGCTGAAAAAATTAAATTATTTGTTGATGGTTAAAAAAAAGTAATTAAAGGTGGTTTTAACCTCCACCTTCAGCAACATTTGAATCCATTTGCATGTCTTCAAATCTAGTAGCTTTTTCTTTAAGTTCTTCAATATCGAGTTCCTTACCTGACCTATCTGATCTTTCTTTTAAATCTTTATCATCAAGCAATTCAACCAATTTTGCACGATACCAAAGGTCTGTTTTGTCGAGTTTGACCCAATCGACACCATCAGTAGTCTTAATATCTAAAACCTTGCCGATTGTTCCAGTATCAACATATCTGACATATGAGTCAAGAGCAATCTCTTTATCTCTTGCATCAAGAGTCATAATACTACCTTTTTATATTTATTCGTCTTCTTCGTCTTCTTCAACTTCGATAGTAGCTTCAACGGTTTCTTCAGTTTCTTTTGGAATTTCTTTGTTTAAAATAACGTAAGCTCCGATGGTAGCTATATCATCAAATTCAATTTCAAGTTCATCTCTTGAGAAAATGTTTTTTTGTAAAGTTAAAGTGACTTTATCAATTTTACCGGTTTCAGGATCAAAGTCAATGTTGTCGACTTTACCTACTTCGTATGCATTTTTATCTAAAACGGTACAACCTAAAAATTCTTTAATTTTCATGATTTTCACCTTTTAATTTTTATATATTTATAGTTATAAAACATTAAATATTTAAATTATACCATTATATAAAATTAACTATTAATGTTACATGGTGAAAAAATGGAAAAAGCATGTCGAATAATTATAGAAAATATATTAAATGGGAAAATATCTACTCGACGTGACCTTGAAGTTGAAAAAAGACAACTTTGCCGTGACTTAAAATTATCAAAATTCATGAGTAATGCTGATATCCTAAAGTATGCCAAACCCGAAGAAAAAGAACTGGTTTCAGGCATATTAAAGAAAAAGCCTACAAGAACAATGTCTGGTGTGGCGATAGTTGCAGTTATGTGCCATCCGCATAAATGCCCTCATGGAAGATGTTTCTACTGTCCTGAAAGTGAAATTGCACCTCCAAGTTATACCGGAGAGGAACCTGCAGCACTTAGGGGAAGAATGTATGATTTTCACCCATATATTCAATGCTTTAACAGATTAAAACAACTTAAACAAATAGGCCACCCTATCGATAAAGTAGAGTTAATCATTATGGGAGGAACATTCCCATCAAGAGATTTATGTTATCAAGAATGGTTTGTATCACAATGCCTAAAGGCTATGACCGATTTTGGATTAATCATAGAAAATAAACCAAACAATTACGAATATAATATGGATTATAAGGAAATCAGAAGCTTTGAAGAAGGGATTTTGAAAACTTACCCTCCAAATGATTACGTTTTAATCAGCGATGTTCAAAGTGCAAACGAAAATTCCAAAGTCAGATGCGTTGGAATGACATTTGAAACACGCCCGGACTACTGCAAAAAAGACCACATCAACAGAATGCTGGATTTTGGAGTGACAAGGGTGGAACTTGGTGTTCAGACATTGTCTGACGAATTATACAAAAAGATAAAAAGAGGCCATACAATTGCTGATGTTGTTGAATCCAATCAGCTTTTAAGGGATTCCGCAATTAAAGTGGCCATGCACATGATGCCGGGGTTGTTTGTAGATGAAAAACAGGACTTAAAAATGTTCAAGCAACTATTCAGCGATGATAATTTTAAACCGGACATGCTTAAGATTTATCCTTGCCTTGTTACAAAAGGCAGTGAATTATATGATTTATGGGCTGAAGGCAAATATGCGCCATATACCGATGAGGAAGCGGTTGAACTAATCGCCAAAGTCAAAGAGATTCTTCCAAAATGGGTCAGAACCATGAGAATACAAAGGGACATTCCGGCAACATTAATTGAAGCAGGAGTTAAAAAATCCAACCTTGGAGAACTTGTCTACAACAAACTGGCCGAAAAGCATGTTGACTGCCAATGCATAAGATGCCGTGAAATAGGCCATAAAAAAACATCCAAAGAATATAGTTTAGATGACTATGACCTATTTAGGGAGACTTATACTGCATGTGAAGGAACAGAACATTTTTTATCAATTGAAGATGTTAATGAGGAAAGCATTGCTGGATTTTTAAGATTGCGTTTCCCATCCAAAAATCACTTTAGAGAAGAAATTACAGATAAAACCTCACTTGTGAGGGAATTGCACGTTTATGGAAATATGATTAAGATTGGAGGTAAAAACCCAAAAATTGGCCAACACACAGGATTTGGTGAAAGGCTTTTAAGGGAAGCTGAAGGGTTATCCATCGACAATGGCTATGAGGAAGTGGCCATTATCAGTGGAATCGGATCCAGAAACTATTATCGTAAATTCGGATATGAAAAAGTTGGCCCATACATGAAGAAAAAAATAATATGAAAATATTTATATATGTTCGTACATATACTAACTAATTAAGAGAGTGGTAATATGGTAGGTTATAATATTAAAAACTCAAAAGAACTTGCAAGTTGTATCAACTATACCAACTTGAACAATATGATTACTGAAGATGAAATGAAAGAATTCCTCGAAAAGGCTAGGGAATTGAACTTTAATTCAGTAGTTGTTTCACCAACATACGTTCCATTAGCTAAAGAAATATTGGACGGAACTGATATTAAAATTGGAAGTGTTGTTGGTTTTCCATTAGGATTTGAAGACAGTGACTCTAAAAAAGCTGAAGCTATTACCTTAATTGAAAAGGGAGCAGATGAAATCGAAGTAGTTCTCAACTTAAGCCACTTGAAAGATAAAAAATTCACATTAATCGAAAATGAAATTAAACAAATAAAAGATGTAATTGGAGACAAAATTTTAAAGGTGATTATTGAAACCAAAGCATTGGAAGACTATGAAAAAGCAAATGCTGCCAAAGCTGCAGAAAAAGCCGGTGCAGATTATGTTAAAACCGCAACAGGATTCATGACTCCTAACCACATCTTTGAAAATGTAAATGACATTAACATCTTCCAAAAACATGCCCCAAAAATTAAAATTGAAACCTTTGGTGGAATAAACGATTACAAAACTGCAAATCAAGTTTTAACAGGGGGAGCAGATAAAATCGGAAGTGATTCAGGTTACGAAATTGTAAAAAGATATAAAGATTTAAGAGAAAACACCCAAGTAACCCCAAAACCAATTACATTAACCAAAAAAGATTAGATGGATTTTCCATTTAATCACTATTTTTTAAAAAATTGAACAACACCAAAAAAAAATTCTAAAAAACAACACTAAAAATGATATAATTTTAAAAAAACTAAAAAGTAGTAAAAAGAATGCCATGTGCCGGACTTGAACCAGCGACATCTAGATCTTCAGTCTAGCGTTCTCCCATCTGAACTAACATGGCATATGGACCGAACGAGATTCGAACTCGTGATCTCCTCCACGTCAAAGAGGAATCATACCCCTAGACCACCGGTCCTATACAACATTATATTATTTAGTAAAAGTACTATATAAACTTTTCTCAAATTGAATAGAACAAGCAGTAAAATTTTAAAAATAAAAAAAATTGACCAAAGAAATGGCCAATAGATTTTATTATTCAAAGCTTTTTTTGAAAATAACTAATTAGAAAATCTATTTGATTGCTAATTTGATATCTTCAGCTTTTACAGTTTTTCTACCAGCGTGGCGTGCGAAATTTACAGCTTTTTGTGCGATTTCGTCACCTTTTTCTTCTAATGCTTCAGCTAATGCAATTTTTGCATCGTCACTAATTCTTTGTGCGCCAGCATTTTTTAAGATACGACCGACTGGTGCGATTGGTAATTCACTCATTATTACACCTCCAATTAAAAGGTAGTACATAATAATATATAAAGGTATCGGTAAAAATGAATAAAAATCGCTTATATTATAACACATCACTTATTATAATATACTTTTCAAAATCAATAAAAAATATAATAGTATATAAAATTTAAGCATAATAATTAAGTGAAAATATGAAAATAAGAAAAAATATAAATAAAAAAATTTTTTCTATAATGATTCACTTTTAAGGTAAGTTGCAGTTGCTCCAGTTATTTTTACTTCAACAAAAGAACCTAAACTTACACCATCAACAATAACCGGAATATATGAATCAGTTTTACCTATAAATCCGCCTTTGGAACCCTTTTCAACAACCAACACATTTTGAGTTGTTCCGACCAATAATTTATTTTCATCCTCAGTTATTTCTGATTTAATTTTAGATAAAAATTTTGATCTTTTCTTCATCACTTCATGAGGAACTTCCGGAAGTGAAGAGGAAATTGCACCTTTCCTGTGCTGATATTTTGACAAGTGTATCAAACTCGGTTTGATATTTTCCAACAATTCCACAGTTAAGTCAAAGTCATCATCAGTTTCAGTAGGATATCCCACAATGACATCAACTGCCAATGCCAAACCATGAATTTCTTTTTTGAATTTTGATACTATATCCATATACTGCTCAATGGTGTGACCCCTTCTCATCTCTGACAATACCTTGTCACTACCAGATTGTACAGGCAAATGAATAAAATTATATACCTTTGGATGTTTCATTGCATCAATTATTTCATCAACATCATTTAAAATGTTCTTAGGATGCATCATTCCAACACGTATGCGGAAATCTCCTTCTATATTTGCCACTTCTTTAATTAAATCAGATAGTTTTTCACCACTGTCCCTGCCAAATGCTGCTGTATCCTGAGCAGTGAGTTGAATTTCACAAGCACCATTTTCAATAGCTTGCCTTGCTTCAGCAACAATATCTACTATCGGATAACTGTTCAAGGGCCCACGTGCGAAACGAGTACAGCAGAAAGTGCATGCTCCTAAACAACCTTCACAGATTTGAATTATATGAATCAGACTATCATCTGTTAATTTTGGAACACCGACTTTACTTTCTTTTGAAAATCCGCATTCACGCATTACCTCACCGCAATAAGTTGCATTGACAATATCTGCAGATTTGTTTAATTGATGAGGCCCTATCCATGAAATATTAGGCCCGATCTTGTCTAATTTTTCAGGGTCTATTTCAACCATGCATCCGCTCACTATTACTTTTTTATCAGGGTATTTCTCCTGAAGCTGCTGAATTTGATATGTGACCTTGTTTTCAGTAGGCAATTTTACATAGCAGGTATTTACGATGACAATGTCTGCTTCTTCGATACTGTCTACAATATCTATATCGTTTTCGTTTAAAACACCAGCGATAATCTGTGCATCAGCCTTATTGAATGTGCACCCGTAAGTTTGAATATATACTTTCATTTTTTTCCACTTTTTGTTTTTTTGAAGATATATTTAGTTAAATCATAATCGTAATTATTGAACTTGACAGGTTTTGAATAAACCCTTGTAATTACATTAGCTTTTGCAAAACCGGAGGTTAATTTTCTCTCTTGAGTTTTAACCACATGAACTTTAACAATATGTTTGTCTATTTTTACAACATCTCCTGGGGCTATTTCAAAATCTCTTTCAAGGTCTAGCTTGTATGAATCCACTTCACCATGCAAATCAACGGAAAATCCGATACGTGCAGGAATTTCAATGGAATTAGCCCATATTGTATCGATATCCTCAATGATTGATTTGTTTACCCTAGTATCTCCGACTTCAATACTGGTTACCTCAACCTGACCGAATTCTGAAAGCAAAACATCACCTTTTGCAAGTTCATCATTAGGCAACAGGTCAATAGTAGTCTTTCGAGATTTATCATGCTCAGAGATGATTAACCTATATGGCTGTGGCTTTTTTAAAGAAACGACATCCTTAAAAACATGACCACAATCTCCACATTTCAATAAATATTCTTCAATTATTTTTTTCTTTGATGATTTCTGTTTTGATTTTAAGATTTCTAAATCATCATTACCGCAAATCGGACAGTCCATTTGAATACCTCGATATAAAAATTATTCTTTTTCATTCAGATAATGGTTAACTAATCCATCATCTTCTAAAATTTCCAGCATGAACTCTTTAAATGGTTCGAATGTTGCAGATTCATCAGCGGTTTCATTTACAATAATTCCTTTAGATAAATCAATGCTTATAATGTCTCCGTCTTTTGCTTCGATATCAGATACGATTACAGGAAGTCCGATATTAATTGCATTCCTATAAAAAATCCTTGCAAAAGATTTGGCAATTATAGCATCAACACCTGCGGTTTTGATTGCTACAGGTGCCTGTTCTCTTGATGAACCGCAGCCAAAGTTTTCATCAGCTACAATAATATCTCCTTTTTGAACGTTTTTTGTGAAATCAGGGCGTTCCCCTTCAAGCACATGATCTGCTAAATCCTGAGGGTTGAATGTTCTTAAATATCTTCCAGGAATAATAACATCCGTATCTATATTTTCCCCAAAAGTCCATGTTTTTCCTTTGATAATATCCATTTTTATCACTAATTAGAATAAATAATATTATAAAAAAATACTGAAGTATTTGGGAGGTCCCAAATACAAAAATAAGTTTTCTGGTGATTTGAAAATTAATTTATTTTAATGGTTGAGCAAATTTTTGCTCTACACTTTCACGATACATTGAATTCATTGTACAGAATGGAATGATTCTTCCATCAGGAGTTGCATAATGAATAACACATTTTTTAACTCTGTCTTCATCGAAATTGAATGGATCCATAAAGTGCATACATGAAATGAGCATTGCATCTTTTGAAAAGTCTCCCAATGCATCGTAATCTCCTTTAGCAAATACGTTTATCAAAATTTTAACTATATCTAAATCCTTAGGAGTTCTGCTGGTGTGAACCATTTTAGCCATATTTCCTGTTAAACCGGCTAAAACCCTTTTACGAGATCCAAATTTACCACTTTTAAGTTTTTCATTGTATTCCTTTAATTTATCAGCCAAATCATCAACATCGACAAAGTCTGTGATTGGTATTAACTTATCTTTACCTGAACCTTCAGTTTTTTCCCTGAAAACATATGTTGCGATTCCACAATGCTCATGGCAGTTTAAAGTGACTTTTGCTGAATCTTCACCGTCAAGCAAAGAAATAAATTCTGCAATAGGTTCAACAAAAGACGGTGGATAAAATGAATCAACAGGAACCTGACCATCAGTTACATCTTCAACAATATTGACAAAATCAGGAATGGTTATCCTCTGTTCCTCCACATGGTCTGAAGGAGTTCTTCCTGCAAATGATACAGGCTGGAAGTTAACTCCATAAATGTTTTCATTGTGATCAAATGCGAATTTGATAATATCCCCAACTTGGTGGTCGTTAATTCCTTTAACCAAAGTAGGAACAAGTACGACACCTAATCCGGCTTTTCTACAGTTTTCAATTGCCTGGATTTTGTCAGGAAGTAAATCTCTGCCCCTATTGTTGATATAAGGTTCAGGAGTTACACCATCAAATGCTAAATAAACAGTGTTTAATCCTGCTTCTTTTAAATCCTTAGCTAAATTTTCCCTTTTAGACAATCTTATACCATTGGTAGCAATTTGAACGTGAGTAAATCCTTCCTCTTTTGCCATTTTAACAAGTTCTACAATATCCTTTCTGACAGTTGGTTCACCACCCGCATATTGAATTGCGGAACATGGATGAGGCTTTAAATTTCTCAAATTCCTGAGCATTTGTCTGATTTCATCCTGTGTAGGCTCATATTTATAACCTGCAACTGCAGCATTAGCAAAACATACAGGACATCTTAAATTACATCTGTTGGTTACATCAATCAACCCTAAAACAGTGGAGGTTTCATGTTTGGAACATAAACCGCAATTGCTAGGACATGCACCAATGTCTTCTACACAAGGATTTTCCACATGAGTAATTGAAGGAATGTAATTTTCCATCCTATTGTATAATTTATCATCACTCCAGTAAGTGTTTACGAACTCTCCATGCTCATCACAAGTTTTTTTGATGAAAATTTTGCCGTCTTCATCATAAACTTCAGCTTCAAGAGGTTTTCCACACTCTGGGCATAAACTTTTAGTACTTTTAATTTTCAATCAAATCACCCGCTACTAACAACTTGACGTCATTAGTATAACTTACATAATATAATATATTTAAATTAATGTAATATTTAAACTTAATCCATATATACTAGTTATTATAAACTATATGTATAAGATATTTGGAGAATTGAACGAATGGATATTCAGATGATTTTAATTGCATGTGTCACAACACTTTACTTTATACTTCCAGCATACTTTTCAAATGGTGCCGGACTTGTATTCGGTGGAGGAATGCCAGTCGATTTTGGAAAATCTGACAGCACCGGCAATCGTTGGATTGGTGACGGAGTTACATGGAGAGGATTAATTGGCGGAACAGTAATTGGAATCATT
>JAFUIW010000034.1 GCA_017473945.1 Methanobrevibacter sp.
GCTTTATCACGACATTTTTCTTGTTCAGTACCCATGTGAGGTAATAAATAACGGTTTACTACATCAACAGCACGTTTTAAACGATAATCTTTAGGCATGTTCTTAGCTACTCTGTTACCTATGTATTTAATAGCAGCAATTTGTAAGTATCTTCTCCTTTCCTCAAGAGTCATGCCGTCCATTTCGTTTTGATCCAATTTCAATGCTTCAAGGGAAACTTGAATGTCGTCCGCAATCATCATTTGGAAGTTGTTATCGTCTGAAATTGCAGTAATGATTTCCTCATCTGTACATAAACCAAGTGCTCTCAATAAGATAACTAATGGAATTTCCCCAGGAAGATATGGGAATGAAATTCTTAAAAATACGCCGTTTTTACGTGGTTTTTTATATTCCAAAGTAATTCTAGCTCTGAAACCACTTTTGATTGAAGTAACAACAGCTTTAGCGTGCCTTTCTTCAACTTCACCCAAACGTTCAAGAATAATTTTGTTTGGAGCGATTTCTTCCATAGTAACAACCGCCCTTTCGGAACCGTTTACAATGAAGTATCCACCTAAGTCCTGAGGGTCTTCATGCTTTTCGATTAATTCTTCACGAGTAAGACCGTTAAGATGGCAAATGTCAGATTTAAGCATAACAGGCAATTCACCGATATATACTTCTTCTAGAGGATTTTCTTCCCCGTCTTCATTTAATGCCATTTCAAGGTACATGTCTGCAGAATAATTCAAGTTCCTAAGTCTTGCTTCAGTTGGATCAATTTCACTACGGGACCCATCTGCTTCTTTGTTGGATGGTTTTTCAATGCGTACTTTACCAGTTTTCAAAGTGTATTTTCCATCATCTAAAGTAATAGGTTCAGTAATATCAATAATATTTTGAATCCTATTATTTACAAAATCGTTGTATGACTTAATATGGTGATCCACTAAATCATACTTATCAAAAAATGCATCAACTAATTTCCAGTTATTCTCTGTCATGGACATCCTCCAGCATTACGTAACGCAATAAAAATAATAAATAAATAAAAATAACACACACTAGGATAAACCTAATAACTAATTCATTTAATCATTATTCTTAATTTACTCATAACTATCTCCAATTTAAGATAATTCTTCTCAAACTAAGTTCAAATTTATTATAATGAATTTCTAAAAAACAAAAAAAATACAGAAATTATACTATATTAAATTTACTATTCTAAAAACTATATTTAACCTTCTACGATTCTGTATGTAATAAATACTCCAGCAGTTTCACTATTACGAGTAATTCTTAAAACATTTCCAGGCTCTGCCCCAATTTCTTCAACTACAGGATCATCAGCCCTTATTTTAGGAAGATCTTTAAAATTATAATCAACATCACTAAATTCTTCAGAAATTTCTTCTTCAGTCATGATTTCATGCTTTGGAACGAGCATATGTTCTTGAATATCAATTTTCAAATTTTTTCCTCCAGATAGAAAAGTTAAAATATAAAATTAGAAACAGGCCTGACGGGAATTGAACCCGCGGCCGCCTGGTTAAAAGCCAGGCGCTCTGCCAGACTGAGCTACAGGCCTATGAGACATATATTACTATTAAACTTGAAGCGCCCTGGCCGGGATTTGAACCCGAGTCGCGGGCTCGACAGGCCCACATGATAGCCCCTACACCACCAGGGCAGACTCATATATAATAGTAAATATTACACTATCAAATACTATAATCTTCATTATATATAAATGTTTTGGAAAAAACAAATATTTTTCAAAATTTACATATAAATTCAGATAAATAGATTGAAATCCCGCCTGCCGGACTTGAACCAGCAACATTTGGATCTACAGTCCAACGCTCTGCCAAATTGAGCTAAGGCGGGAAAAGATGGGTCCGCCCGGATTTGAACCGGAGTCTCAGGCTCCCAAAGCCCAAAGGATCGACCAAGCTACCCTACGGACCCACATACAAACCGCATGTAGATAACATACTAATAATAATATCTATAAACCAATATATAAATGTTACTATTTTTTGGAATAATTTATAAAAATTACAAATTTTAACTATAAATTAAAAGCCCCGGACGGGAATTGAACCCGCGACCACGAGATTACAAGTCTCGCGCTCTACCAGACTGAGCCACCGAGGCAATATGCTAAATTTATAGAACACTATAAATTATATTTTTAGTCATTTAAATACTTTACTATAAAATCGAAAAATCTTATAAAAATTTAAATAGAATATAATTTATAATTAATAATCATGATAAATAATGAAAATGAAATTCTCAAAAATCTTGACAAAACCCTAAAAAGCATCAGAGAAAAAAATCCACTGACACACTGCATAACCAACTCAGTGACAATAAATGACTGTGCAAATGCAGTGCTTGCAATTGGAGGGTCACCATTTATGGCAGAGGATGCTGAAGAGCTGGAAGAAGTTGTAACCATAGCTGACGTTTTAGTAATCAACATTGGAAAACTAAGCAAAGACCAAGTTGAAGCCATGAAAATAAGTGCCGAAACAGCAAATAAAACAAATACACCAATTGTATTGGATCCGGTAGGAGTTGGAGTAACCGAACTTAGAAACAGAACCACACTTGATTTAATTGAAAATTACAATATAACTGCCATTCGCGGAAACATAAGTGAAATTAAAGCAATAGCAAAATTAGTTGGAGTCATCGATGAAAATAATGCTGCTAAAGGAGTGGATGTCAATATTGATGACATCATTACAGAAGAAAATCTCTCTGCAAATGGAGAATTAATAAAAGAACTTGCAAAAAAATTAGATACCACAATACTTGCAAGCGGACCAATTGATATTCTAAGTGATGGTGAAACCACAATATCCATTGATAACGGAGACGACATGATGCCACTGATTACCGGAAGCGGATGCATGCTATCATCAATCGTCGGAAGCTGTGTTGGAGGTTCAACACCTCTTGAAGGAAGCCTTGTAGCAATATTGGCTATGAACATAGCTGGTGAAAAGGCAAGAGCAAAAGTTGAAGAAAAAGATGAAGGAACCGGATCATTCAGAGCATACCTGATCGATTACCTTTACAAAACTAATGCAGAAACATTAGCTAATGAATCAAACATCAAGATATTATGAACAATATAGACTTATCACTGTATCTCGTTACAGATAAAAGCAATGATGTGGAAAAATTCTTAAATACAATTGAAGAAGCGATTAAAGGCGGAACAACTGTAGTCCAAATTAGAGAAAAAACCGCTGAAACCCTTGACTTTTACAATCTTGCACTTAAAGTAAAAGAGATTACAACAAAATACAATGTTCCATTAATCATCAACGACAGGGTTGATGTTGCAATGGCCATTGATGCCGATGGAGTTCACGTCGGACAATCCGATATGCCCTGTGACATTACCAGAAAACTCATTGGCAAAGATAAGATATTAGGAGTTTCTGCAGCAACCATTGATGAAGCTAAAAAAGCACAAGAAGATGGAGCAGACTACATTGGAACTGGCGCAGTATTTCCAACACAGACTAAAGACGATGCTCCTTCAATCACAAAAGAAGACCTGAAAGAAATCGTGGACTCAATTAACATTCCAGTCGTGGCAATTGGAGGAATTACTCTTGAAAATGCGTGTGAACTAAAAGACACTGGAATTAGCGGACTATCAGTCGTAAGCGCGATAATGAGTTCTGAAAATCCTGAAAAATCATCACAAGAATTATTGAAAATATTCAATAGTTATTAAAAAAAAAGAAAAGTAGTAAAAATTTATATTTTTTTACTATTTTTTAAAGCTTCTACAGCTGCAAGCTCTTTACCTGCAAGCATGCTGATACAAGCTCCACCACCACTACTTAAATGGCTCATTTGGTCACCCAAACCAAGACCGGCAGTAGCTGCTGCAATATGACCTCCACCAATTAATGAAAATCCGTTTGATTTGGCCATTGCATTGATTAAATCTTCTGTACCCATGGCAAATTTAGGATCTTCAAATACTCCTGCAGGACCATTTGCAAATATGTATTTGGCATCTCTGATTTCTTTAGCATAATAATTAATAGTTTTAACACCAATATCGAAGATAGCTTCATTCGGCAATTCTCCAACATCAATATCTACTCGTTCACCGTCGATTTCACAGGCACCATCAAGAGGATACTTGACTTTGTCACCAAACCTGTCAATCAAGTCTTTGGCCTTTTCAACCATTCCCTCATATCCACGGCTTGCTATGAAATCCCTATTAACCTGACCTATATCAACACCTGCAGCCCATAAGACAATATTTCCAACAATACCTGTTGTCAATACGGAATCTGCAGTGCCGTTACTCAACACATTTTCCATAACATCAATGGAATCGTCAGGTTTCATTCCCCCAAGTAAAAATACGCACGGATGCTCAACATTGTCCAAAGCATTTTGAATAACTGTCAATTCCTCTTCCATCACCCTACCTGCTGCGGAAGGAGTGTTAACAGTGAATCCTACAAGTGATGCCTGTGACCTGTGAGCTGCAGCGAATGCATCGTTTACAAAATAATCAATTAATGGAGACAAATGTCTTACAAGCAATGTTTTGGACTGTTCCAATGGAGTTCTGGATAGAGATTCCTCTGAGAAAAATCTTACATTTTCAAGCAACAATATTTCATGTGGTTTTAAATTACGGATAGCTTCTTTTGCAGAGCTTGAAAATAAAGAATCAGAATACTTTACTCTTAAGTTTAAAATTTCGGAAAGTGCCTCAGCATGTTGAGACAAAGTTGTGAAATCCTTTTTACCAGGACGACTCTGGTGTGCAAGAATTACAACTTTAGCACCCTTGTTTGACAATTCCTTAATGGTTCTTGCATGCAGTTTCAATCTAGTGTCATCCAAAATAATTCCGGAACCCGGATCAACAGGAGAGTTGACATCAATTCTTACAAGTACAGTTTTGTTTTCAATATCAAAATCATCAATAGTATTAAATTCAGCCATTTTTCCACTCGTAACTTATAATTTACTTACTAAATCTAGTAAAGCATCTTTAGGACTTTCCGCCTTAATAATTCCTGATGCAAGCAATACTCCATCAGCACCTAAATCCATTGCGGCTTTCATGTCATCACCTGTTGTGATTCCTGCACCACATAAAACTTTAACATCTTTATTGATAGCTTTTACTTCCTTGACAGTATCCTCAACAACTTCAGGTTGTGCCTGAGATACTGGAATTCCAGTTCCTATCAGTTCAGGAGGTTCAACAGCCACTGCAGTAGGTGCAAGGGTAGCGACTGCTTTTGAAGTTTCAATATTGTTGGTGCAAACACATGATTCAATCTCGTTTTGTTTGCATAATTTTACAACCTCATCAATGTCAGCCAATTTCATTCTCTGTTCTGAATGATTGATTAATGAACCGCTAACACCAGCCTCAATTAAAGTATCAATAAGATTAGAACCAGTGTGTCCGCCTGGAGAAATTGGATCAATGTGTTGAGCAAAAATAGGAAGTGAAGTTTCTTGAGATATTCTGTAAATATCTGCCGCTTGAGGAGCTGCAACCATTGTTATTCCAGATTCACTAGCAGCACTTTCCAAATCATGTGCCAGTTCTAAAGCGTTTATACCACTTGATTCCAAATAAGTTTTGTAATTTAATATCACAATTGGTGTATCCATAATAATCCCACATAACTTTTATTACTATAATATTTGGAAAACATTATTAAATAAATTTATTATTTTCTATCCTTTTTTGGGCAAGTTCGATGTATTCTGCATTATTGTCATATGCAATATAATTCCTATTGTTTTGAAGCGCTGCAATACAAGTTGTTCCGCTGCCGCAGAATGGGTCTAAAACAACATCTCCCTCATAGCTATAAAGATTTATGAGCCTGTGAGGCAGTTCAATTGGAAATGGTGCAGGGTGTCCAATTCTTTTAGCGTTTACTGCTGGAAATGTCCAAATACTCTTTGTCCATTGAATGAAATCATCCTTTTGGATTGTGTCTTTTTTTGTCTGGGATTTGCTTTTGGAATATGAATCCTTTGAAAAAATTAGAATGTACTCATGATAATCCCTTAAAACAGGATTTGATGCTGACATCCAGCTTCCCCATGCGCATGATCCTCCTGCACTGGCAGACTTGTCCCAAATTATTTCACCCCTCATCAAAAAACCCAAATCCAACATTATTTCAATTATCATTGCATGAAGGGGAATGTAAGGTTTTCTGCCTATGTTGGCTATGTTGATGCAGGCTCGCCCGCCGGTAACCAGCTTGTCACGGGTCTGGGCGAAAACAGCAGTCAAAAGCTCAAGGTATTCATCAATTGTCAGGTCATTGTCATATTCTTTTCCAACATTGTAGGGAGGAGATGTAATCATCAGATGAACACTGTTGTCAGGCAACTCCTCCATTGACTCACTGGACTTGCAGTATAGCTTATTTAAATTCTTCTCAGGAATTTTTTCTTCCTTATATTCTATGTTTTTTGGTATCTTAAAGTCCCGGAATAATTTGGAGCTGTAGAATTTTTTTGATGAATGGGATTCCCTCAGCACCGAACCGAATGATGAAGTTTGAGTTTTTCTAACCACATTACGACCTCTTTAAAAGATTTAGAAATTTCAATCCCTTATTTTCATATGAATCCTGCCTATCGGCTATTTCAATGATTTTTCCAAGAGTTTTTGGACTTTCCATTCCTGAAAAGAAATTCAAATCCTCATCAAACAGGTTGTTTAGATGAATTCTTAACTCGGAAGTGTTGTCAAATCTGTAAAATCCCCCTTTCGGAGTGGTCTTTCTCGAGTTTCCATGATTTAGCGGAAACGGATTTAATGACCAGAATCCCTGAATCAAACCTGCATGCTTCAGATAATCCGCTTTCCTGCAAAATCCGTTTGAAAGAGGCGCATTTCCAACGACAATAATTGGAATTTTTGTAGATTCAAAATTTGACACTCTTACATCAATGCATTTGCCTATGGCTTTCAGGATTGAATCCGAACGGGTGAAACTTGGCTTTCCCTGATGAGTTCTGAAATCGCCAACTTCAGTAACATTGCCCGATTGAGGATGATACTGCCAGTTCCACACCAAAGACATTTTAACCTCACATATAAGTTTGACTTCTGATGCTTTTAAAATTTTTTTATCCTCTGTTGCAACTGCAATGTCTGCGGGAGATTTTGAGGTGATTCCGACTGAGGGAATTCTTGCCTGCTGGACAATGAAAAGATTTTCATCATCAAGCAGTCCCTTAAAGAGATCGCTGACCCATTTTTCTGTAAAATTGCCTATCAGTGAGTTTCGAGCCTGCAGGGTGGATTTCCTGCCCTTGTATCGTTTGGGCCAATAAGCGAGATACCTTCCGTCATCAGTCCTGTAAAAAAGCTGTTCGGGCGATGCAAAATTTTTTGAGTTGATAAAAAATAATTTTTCTTGATATTTATTCCATAATCTCATAATAAAATGTATTATAATTAAACATATAAATAGATTTAATAGATTAAAATCAATATTGTTCAGATAATGTAAAAATTTATCCAACTTGTAAAAATGTATATATTAGCAAAACTAAAAATAAATTTGATTTTATGTCATTTAATGAAAGCCAAATAGAAAAATTAGAAAAAAGCGGATACAGGTTCGTTGGAACACATGGCCATGCTGCCGTTAAAGTGTGCCATTGGACTCGTCAAAGTATTGTGGATAAAGGAGTTTGCTACAAGGAAAAATTCTATGGAATAAAATCCCACAGATGTCTGCAGATGTCTCCCGCAGTTCCAAACTGCCAGCAAGAGTGTGAATTCTGTTGGAGAGACCTGACATACACACAAACCAGCTGGGAAGATGAGGAATATGACGAGCCAAAAATCATAATCGATGAAGCCATTAAAGCCCAAAACAATCTATTGTGCGGATTTTTCGGAAATGACAAGGCAAACAGAAAGAAACTGGAAGAGCTTAAGAACCCTACAAATGCCGCCATCTCCCTTGCCGGTGAACCGACACTCTATCCTAAAATCGATGAGCTGATTGGAGAGTTCAACAGAAGAGATTTCACAACATTTGTGGTAAGCAACGGCCAATGCGTTGACAGTTTGCGCAACCTTGAAAACGATCCGTATCAACTATACCTTTCCTTAGATGCACCTTCAGAGAAAATATTTAAAGAAGTATGCAGACCTAGAATAAATGATGCTTGGAGCAATTTAAATGAATCACTTGAAACTTTATCCAGTTTCAACTCACGTACATGTATAAGAAATACCTGCGTTCGTGGAAAAAATATGGAACAGCCTGAAGAATATGCAAAATTAATAAAAAAAGCCGACCCAGATTATGTTGAAGTTAAAGCATATATGTGTGTTGGTTCCTCACGTGAACGCCTAACCCTTGACAATATGCCAACATTTGATGAAATTAAAGAGTTTGCCCAAAAGATAGGTGAAAACTGCGGAAAAGAAATAGTAAACGAATCAGAAATCAGCAGAGTCGTGCTGCTCGAATGAAATTAATTTTAAAAATAGCAATTTACACCTATATATGAAAAATGGAAAAATGAATTAACCGATACGGCATTTCACTTTCCAAATAGTCTTCAAACTATTTAATTCATATTTTGAATAGGTTTTTGTAATTTTTTGAAAAAGATTTAATTAAAAATCTAGCAAAAAATGATTTATTTTCCTTCAGCTTTTAATTGTTCACAGATTTCAACTGCTTTTTTAGCTGCTTTTTCCATAGATGTTTCATATGGAATTCCAGCTTCTTCCAAAAGCCTTTGACCTTCTTCCTCATTGGTACCGGTCAATCTGATAACAATGTAGACTCTACGTTCAGTTTGTTCTAAAGCCTTAATTACACCACGTGCAACGTCATCCGCCTTAGTGATACCACCTAAAACATTTAAAAATACAACTTTAACAGGATCATAGTTCAATACTATGCTTAAAGCCTGATTAATGATTTGTTCTGAAGCTCCACCACCGATATCCAGGAATGTTGCCGGTTCTCCGCCGTTAAGTTTAATCATATCCATAGCTGTCAATGTTAAACCTGCACCGTTACCTATAACTGCAATATCACCATCCAATTGAACAAAGTCCACAGCTTTTTTCTTGTAATGGAGTCTGTCAACCAAGTCCTGATGTCTGAATAGGGAATCATTTTCAACAACCATTTTAGCATCGGCGGCAATAAGGCCATCAGGAGTCAATACCAATGGGTTGATTTCTGCAGTGTCCGCATCATATTTTTCAAACACCTTGTACAGTTTCCAGATGATGTCTCCCATTGGAGAAATCAGTTCAGAATCAACGCCCATTTTACGTGCGATTTCACGTGCTTCGTATGGCAAGAATTCAAGTAAAGGGTTAGGATAATACTTGATAATTTTTTCAGGGTTTGTTTTAGCAAGGTTTTCAATTTCAACCCCACCTTCCTTACTTGCAAGGATAACCGGTTTTCTAGCACCTCTGTCAACAGATACGGTTACGAAAAACTCATTTAAGATTTCAGCTTTTTCTTCAATTAAAAGATGTTTTACTTTTTCATCCTTAATTTCCATACCTAAAATTTCATCTGCAACTTTTAAAGCTTCACCAGGGTTATCTGCGAATTTTACACCACCCGCTTTACCCCTACCACCGGTTAATACTTGTGCTTTGATTACAACAGGGACTTCCATTTCTGAAGAGATTGTCATTGCCTCTTCGGGAGAGTATGCAACGTGACCTTCTAAAATTGGAATACCTTCATCATTAAAAATTTGTTTTGCTACATTTTCAAAAAATCTCATTTTAACACCTATTCTACTAAAGCGTATCCCGCTTCAAAAGCCTTGATGTTCTTTTCTTCAGTTCCTTTAGGAACACTGGCTTCAATAGCTTTTATAGCTGCTTCCTTGGATATTACTCTAGTTATTTTTGTAATAGCTCCAACCATAACAATATTAGCTACAATTTTAAGACCTATTTCGTCAGTAGCTGTTTTGGTTGCTGGAGCTTCATAAACACTAATATTATGTTCATCTATAAATTCCCTGACATCTTCAACATCAGTTGTTCCAGGATCAACAATCAATGTACCATTGTCTTTTAAATCCACAATATATTTGATTAAAGCCTCATTGGACATTGCTATAAAAATATCAGGATTTAAAACTTTAGGATAATCAACTTCACTGTCACTTATAACAACTTCACATTTGGAAGCTCCTCCACGAGCTTCAGGACCATAAGATTGGGTTTGAACAGCTTCTTTACCGTCAAAAAGACATGCAGATTTACCTAAGATAATACCTGCAAGAATAACTCCCTGACCTCCAAATCCACCTATTCTAATTTCAGTTCTCATATTATCCACCTATAACTCTGTTTCATATGCAGAATTGATAACGGTTTTCTTACCTGATTTTTCCACACTGATTTTATCAATATTTTCTGTAAACTCGTCCTTTGTAGTATTTGCAAACTCGCCGACTACAATTTTGCCTTCCAATTCTCTTGCAGACATCCTGTCCGCTGCAGATTTGAATACAGTATTTGCTTTCATCACTGCAGCCATTGCTGTAGGGGTTTTGAGTTTGTTTTTACGACCAAAGTAAGTAGGACATTGGGTTGCAACTTCAATGAATGAAAATCCAGGATTTTCCAATCCTTCCTTAATTGCAAGAACCAAGTTTTCAATTTGAACTGTAGTCCATCTTGCGGAATAAGTTGCACCAGCAGCCGCAACAAGTTCGGCTAATTTGAATGGAGTGTCCTGATTACCGTATGGTGCAGTTGTTCCGAAACTGCCTTTAGGAGATGTAGGGCTGATTTGACCACCAGTCATACCGTAAATATTATTATTGATACAAATTACAGTTAAATTAATATTTCTTCTTGCCGCATGAATTAAATGGTTACCGCCGATGGAAGCTGCATCACCGTCACCGGTAAATACAACAACATCCAAGTCCTTGTTGGCTGTTTTTAAACCGGTTGCAAAACT
The DNA here is from genome assembly GCA_017473945.1 of Methanobrevibacter sp. GTDB lineage: Archaea > Methanobacteriota > Methanobacteria > Methanobacteriales > Methanobacteriaceae > Methanocatella. The sequence goes on from JAFUIW010000034.1 coordinate 11,001, forward strand.
TAATGCTCTTCCATGAGTAGTATGCAATGAATCACAGTCAAGATAACCCGGAATTCTTGAAGAACATCCGATTCCTGAAACCATTGCAATATTATCGAAATCCATTCCTGCCTTTTCCATTGCAGCTAAAAATGCATTGATGATAGCACCGTTTCCACAACCTGGACAGAAAATGTGAGGCAACCTGTCTTCCCTCATGTATTGGAGAAATCTGTTTTGTTTTGATTCAGACATTTTAATTTCCTCCTATCCTATCGATTTGCTCTAAAATTTCATCAGGAGTTGGTAATAATCCTCCAATTACGCCCATCAAATGAACGTTGGCGTCACGTTTACATGCACGGTCAACTTCATAATACATTTGACCCAAATTCATTTCAACAACAATAATGTCCTTTGCATTTGCGCAAGCCTGTTTGACCTGTTCATCTGGGAATGGCCATGGAGTGTCAATTTTAACATAACCCACTTTTTTACCATCTGCCCTTGCCTTTGCGACAGCTTCAACTACTGACCTTACCGGACCACCGTATGATACGACAACAACATCAGCATCTTCACAGTCCTTGGATTTGATAGAACAGATTTTATCCTTATTGTTCAATACTTTATCACAAATTCTTTGAATGAGCTTATCGTGAGTTTCAGGATTGTTAGTGTCCGGATAACCTCTTTCATCGTGAGTAAGACCGGTTACGTGAATATTGAATCCGTCACCGAAAGCAGGCATTGGAGTTGTTCCGTTTTCAATGTTTTCAAATGGCAGGTAATTGTCGGATTTTTCTGGTCTTTTTCTTGCAACGATTTCAATATCGTCTTCAACGACAATTTTTTCTCTCATATGTCCTATGACCTCATCAGCCATTACAAAAACAGGGACCCTATACTCTTCAGCTAAGTTGAATGCTTTTATTGTGAAATCAAAGAATTCCTGTACGCTTGATGGAGATAATGCAATAGGTTCATAGTCCCCGTGGGATCCCCAACGAGCCTGCATCATATCACCTTGAGCAGCCATTGTTGGCTGAGCTGTTGAAGGGGAACCTCTTTGAACATCTACAATAACGATAGGAGTTTCACTCATGAATGCATAACCTATGTTTTCCTGCATCAGAGAAATTCCAGGACCTGATGTTGCAGTCATTGATTTAGCTCCACCCCATGAACCGCCGATAATAGCTCCGGCAGATCCGATTTCATCTTCCATTTGAACAAATGATCCACCGACTTTAGGCAGTTCACGAGCCAAAGTTTCTGCAATTTCAGTAGATGGAGTAATCGGATAACCTGCAAAGAATCTGCAACCTGCAGCTATTGCTCCTTTAGCACATGCTTCATTTCCTTGAATAAAAAATTCTTCAGCCATTTTAACACCTACTTTTTCCCCTTTGTGAAATAAGGATTGAAGTTACTATCATTGCTTTCATCCATCCACCAGTTTTCAGGCAAATCTACAGTGATTGCTTGGTCAGGACATGCTACTTCACAGGTACCGCATTTAGTGCATCTTTCTTCAAACTTAACAAAAGGCAATTGAACTCCTTTTTTGTTTATTTCAGATGATATTGCGTATACATTCTTATAGCACATGAATAAGCAAAGATGACATCCTTTACACAAATTTTCATCAATAATAATCAATTTTTAATCTCCTAATAATTCTATGATAACAATCTAGAATGTATAGTATTTATGTTAATAAACATTTAAATATCTTGTGTAACCCCAATATAACAGA
>JAFUIW010000035.1 GCA_017473945.1 Methanobrevibacter sp.
GTTTTTTACATTAGCTATTTCCATTGACCTAGTATAAAATTCATCATCTGATAAAATTTCCCTGTTTCCCCCTGGTAGAACATTCATTATAACACCTCTAAAAATATTATTAATGACATATATTCCACATATATTAAAACTTTAATACATATTATAATTAATAATATATTCCACACATATTAAAACTTTAATACATATTATAATTAATAATATATATTGAAATTACAAATATAAAAAAGTTTGCATATCTGCTAAATACATGCCCTTTTTATTGATTAAGACTTTAAAACCTATAATTTAAATAATTATTGAAAAAAAGAAGAACAATTTTACATACCCAGACAATATTTTATCTAAATTAAAAAATAATTATTTTAAAACTTTATATTTTAAAATCAAGTCTTTTCCTAAAGAATAAGAATCAACTAGCTCCAATTTTACTGATTCATCCATGGTGTCAAAGCCTTCACCGTCAAAGAAAGTCTTTGCATTTGCACCACCAACGACCATCGGAGCCACACATATACTTATCTCATCAATAAGACCTGCCTTAATCATGGAAAAGTTTAAAGTTGACCCTCCTTCAAGCATCAGCTTATCTATTCCTTCCTCGTGAAGATAGCTCATAAGCAAGCTTAAATCCACCCTTTTATCTCCGCTCCAGAAGAATTTGACTCCACGTTTTTTGAATGTTTCATATTTCTCAGAATTGATAAAATCATCTTTATACTCATTTGCACAGGCAATTATTGTCTTTGCATCAGAGTTTGTGATTCTTGCATCAATCGGAGTTCTGCATTTGCTGTCAACCACAACACGGACAGGATTGTCTTCAGGCTTTGCATTGATTTTGTGAACTGTAAGGCGAGGATCATCAGCAAGAACTGTTCCGATTCCAACCATTATGCCGTCACAATCCTTTCTGATTTCATGAACCCTTTTGAGGTCCTCTTCACCGGAAATGTTTGAACTTCCAGTTTGAGTTGCAATCTTTCCGTCCAATGTCATTGCCGCATTTAAAATAACATATGGCCTCATCCAATCACCCTACATGATAGAACATCTCTTTTATTTGAAGGAAGTTCATAAGTGTCTTGCTTTCAAGCATTCCAGGCATTACCAAAGCCACAATGATTCCAAGTATTCCGAATGCAATTCCTATTGCCCAGATTATTTTTACAGCATCCTTTTCAGCAATCGGTTTTCTCAATATCAACCTTATCAGTGACTTGAAACCGACATCAGGCCTTACAAGTTTTCCTTCATCGTTTAACTGTGTAGGTTTTTGCTGGGAACGGTTCATTACACCTGCAGAGTAGAATTTCAATGCCGCGTCAATGATGTTCGGCATCAGCACTATAAGCGCAATAAGTTTGACCCTACCAATGAATGCAATACATACAATAGCCGCACCTATGATTAACGTTCCTGTGTCTCCCGGGAAAATTTTTGCAGGATACCTGTTGAAGTATAAAAATGCAAGCAATGCGCCGAGCATGCTCATGGATATGATTGTTACGTCATATTTACCGAGTATTATACATGCTATTGTAAGTGATGCCATTGAAATGACACCCAAACCTGATTCTATACCGTTTAAGCCTGCAAGCATGTTGGTCAGGTTTGATCCAATTGAAAGTGCTATTGGAATTGTAATTAAATATAATATGCCTACATTTGGAGGTGCCGCCCACATCAGTGGAAGACCTGCAATGAAAAGCAGTGCGAATTTGGATTTTGATGAAAGTGCAAGAAGGTCATCCAAAATACCTATCATTCTGACAAGCAAAATTACTACAAGAACAACCATCAATGGAAACGCCAGAAGGTCATGCATGTAGATTCCGGAAAACATTCCTATTACAAATCCGAATATTATTCCGAACCCGCCCATTTCAGCTACAACGGGTTTCCAGGATTTGTGAATGTCTTTTCCAACGATGTCTGCTTCTTCCAGTTTTCTAATAATCTTCGGCATTAATAATCTGGTTACTGAAAATGAAAGTAATCCACAGATTATTGCTATAACATATAACGGCAATTGCGGTAGAATCATCATAATTAATTATATAATGCTCATTATTAAAAAAAGTAATTATTTAAAAAAAATAAAAAATAGGATTGCTTAGGCAAATCCAAGCAACATAATGACAAAAACAAACCAATCTGTTAATAAATGAGTAAGGTAGCAAACCAAAATGTTTTTAGTCTTTATGTATCCGTAAAACTCAAATATTGATCCGAATCCCTGTATGAAAAGTGCAAAAATAAGCATGATAGGATTATACGCATGCAAACATGCAAACATCACCATTACTATAGCAACAGATATGATTACGGATATTTTACGATTTTTAGAATATTTGTAAAACACCCTTAAAAGGAACATGAATGGAATGAATTTTAGGAATTCCTCTCCCATTAATGAAAATATTGATGTAAACAGAGTCATTACTGTTACTGATGCCTGGTCAACAGTTCCGCTGCTGACTATTCCGAATTGTTCCAATATTGCCCCCATCGAAATTGAATATATCATATATCCAATGAAAAGAGCAACCGCAAGAAGAATATCCCTATGGGACGGCATTCTAAATATGGCCTTATAATCCCATTTTAAAAAATATAATATCGGAACAATAAATACTATACAGCACAATATTGTCTTGTGAAGACTTTCCGACATTGACAATAAAGTTCCGATGATAAGTACTATGAATAAAACAATCCAACCCCATTTGGGGATGTGAGGATTTTTGTTGTAGAACGGAAAATCATAACCTTCATCTTCAAATTTAAACCTGTCCAAATCTGTCATGTAACTAATTATGTTTTAAATATATTTAAATATTGCTTGAATTACGTTAAAATTTTTAGCAAAATATCGAAAAAACAGTATTAAATTGAATATTATTAAAAAAAGAAAAAAAGATTATTCAATTGAATAATCATGAATTTTGAGAGTTTTCCGGAATTTCTCCAAACCAACTGGTTTTCTTACCAACATAATACAATAAGACACACAGCAATATCTCAAAGACAATTACTGGTAAAACAGTACTTATCTGAGGGGATGAAGTTGATGTGTGGAGTCCCAACATAACGAAAAATCCAACACAAAAATTATTAGCAGTGTGAATTGCAGAGCTTACTTCTATACCATCTGTTTTCCATGCGAAAAATCCGCAAATAAGACCCATCACTACTGTTTCAAAGAATCCGAAACTGTTGTATCCATGGGCCAGTCCAAAAATTATTGCTTGAATAACAATAGCTAAAACAGGTATCTTGAACCATGATCCTAATGTTTGCAAAAGGATTCCGCGAAACATGAATTCTTCTGCAATTGATTGGAGAGGCACTGAAATAAAAAGCACAATCAAAAATAATATTGAGAATTGAGGTGTACCTTTTCCACCAATTACTGCAATTTCTATACATTGATAAATTAAAAATAATATTAATGGAATTATCAATGCCTTCAAATAAAGTTTGAAATTCCATCCACCTCGTGAAGAGGAATAGGAAGAAAATGGCCTGTCTTTAACGATTTTAGATGCAATATATAATCCTGGTATAAACATGAAGATAAATAAATCTGTAAATATTATTGGTATTGCAGAATTCAAACCATCTATTCCTTTACCTAAAACAAATTTTATAAAATCAACTCCAAAAACTTGAGAAGCAGCTAATGTCATTAATCCTCCGAGGATGAACATTATTATGGTAGCTAATATGAAAACAATTATTGGCTTGTACCACGCATATTTTTCAAAAGTTCTTGGAAATGTAATATAATCCGAAATTTTTTCATTATTTGACATTCTTATCACATTCTTAACTTTCTGAACCGCAAATTAAATTTGTTATATAATTAAATATGAAATCAGTATATTATATATTTACTATAAAAATTATTTCACATATAGAAACATTTAGAATATTATTTTTTGTTTAAAATGTAATAGACGCTTCTCAATGGCATGTCCAATTTACTAGATATTTCTTTTGCAGTTAATCCTTCATCTTTAAGGTTTTTAATTTCAGTGTGGTTGTATTTGCGTTTTCTATTGTCAAAATTAGCTTTGCTTTTTCTTAAAAGGTAATAAACACGGTTTAAAGTCATACCCATTTTTTCAGCAATCTCTTTTGGTTTTAAACCATCATTAGACAGTTTTAAAACTTCAAATTCAATTCCCTCTGTTTGTGATTTGGCTCCCCAGTTGTATTTTTTTGAAACTTCAATGTCAAGCTGTTCCAATGCACCAATATATGTTTTTGAGGTTCTGTTGTAAACGCTTGGAGAACAGGTAATCTTGGCAAGGTTCGGATATTCTTCAATAAGCTCCACAATCATTGAAGATGAAAGGGCTTTTGTTATGTGAATTGTTGTTACATCCTCATCCATACAATCACTATTTCTTAATTAAATCCAGGAATTTTTTGGACTTGTCGCTTTTCGGATTTCTGATTTGGTCGATGTGCTTTATTTCCTTTTTAACTCTTGATGCATTGATATTGAATGCGTTGCATATTTCCTCAATTGAAATGTCTGAGTTTTGACATATCAATGCGGCGCCCAATGCAACATAGTTGAATTTGATGTTGGAGCTTCGAGACTGCTTTTCAAACTTGAACTTTTCATATAAAAGCAGGTCCATTTCAGGAATTGGAATTATCTTGATATCAGTGAAGTTGTTCAATGTTTCTATAACCTTTGTGTAGGTTGTCTGGAATACCTTTCTCTGTTCACGGTCCAGTTCCACACGAATATAAGGGAAAGGACCTGATGTGATTTTACGGGCATTGTTGGAAGTGGTCATGTAATATCTGAAAATATCCCACATTATCAGTGTTGTTGCAATGTTTTTGAATGTATTCTTATAGATTGAATCCCTTATTTTTATGTCACGGTTAAGGGATCTCTTAAGGTTGCCAAACCTGTCTGCATAGTTCAATTTGATGAATTCATTTGTTATTTGGGCCTGTCTCCATTTTTCAATGGCGTTCATGTCATACTTGTCAATAAAATCAGGAGTTTCATTTTCATATCTTGAAAGTATCTCATAATACTTGTTCAATCTTTTAAAATCAGTCAGTCTTCTTTTTAAAATGTCATCTTTGATGTTGCCAACGATTTCCTCACCGTATTTTACATAAGCAAGTGCCAAAGCGGTTCGGGCGTGCTTGTCATCAATTATTGCAGGTTTTGTCCTATGAAACCTCAAAGCCTCAATTCTGACATTTCGCCCATAGATGCGCCTTACTTCCTCTTCATAGTTGTTGACATATTCAGAGCCCAATGAAACATTTTTCCTGATTAGACGATTGTTTTTACCCCTGAATCTGATGACAAGAGAAATTGTCTTTACAACACCTTTACGTTCCTGCTTTAAAATGTTCAATACCTGTTTAAATGAGTCTCTACCATATGTTGATAGTTCACTCATCAGCACCATATAATTTCCGGAAAGCGGAAGATAAGGTATTATTTCAAGTCTAAAAGTAGCTTCCCTATTGATTTTGAATGTGAAACCCTGTGAGCCGCAGCTGCATTTGCCCTCAATTTGGCCGTATTCATCCATTGAATACTTCTTATAGCAGTTGTTGCATTTCACATAGCCGAATTGCTCAAGGTTTCCGATTGCAATTTTGTGTGAGTCGATGGCTGATTTGACCCTATCAAGAATATTTTTTTTAGAATTAGCTCTCATCCTGAATATCTGGTTGTGACGAGAGTTTTCACCAACTTCTTCAAGAGATACATCCGAACCTGATTTGGTTCCGTATCGGCTTAAGGATGTGAAAGGGGTGGTGTATCCCTGTGCATCCATGTCATCTTTAAGTTTCTGCAAATAGTTTAATCTGTCGACTAGCTTAAAGTAAAGATTTTTGAAATTGTCAAACTCATCAATGTCAACCAGACTAATTGAATCGTTTGCAATTTCTTTTAGGTAGTTCTCGGCTTTATTTACCAGGACAGATTCTTCCATTTTAATCTATTTATTGAATTCTTTCGCCGATTTCAGCATTTTCATCCGGTGTGAGTAATGCTCCAGACTCACCGGTTGCTAAAATCATCCCTTCGGATAATGTTCCGAATAGTTTTGCTGGCTGTAGGTTAGCCACTACACATACTTTTCTGTCGATTAACTCATCTGGAGAGTAGAATTTTGCAAGACCTGCAACGATTTGTCTTGGTTTTTCCTCACCGATATCGACTTGCAATTTTAATAATTTGTCTGATTTTTCTATTTTTTCAGCTTCTTTTACTTGTCCAATTTTAATTACAACTTCATCAAATTGATCAATACTTATTAAGTCACTCATATTTTCATCCTCATTATTTTCTTTTAAATTTTCCTGTAATTTTGCTTTTTGAGCTTCGATTTCTTTATCTTCAATTTTTTTGAATAATGGTTTGGCCTTATTTATTTCATGGCCTGCAGGCAATGCTGTTTTTGCATCCTCCCAGTTGTCCAAACTTCCAAGGTTCATAATCTCAGCAATCTTGTCCGCCTTTGTTGGAAGGAACGGTTTTAACATGTATGCCAGGGTTTTTGCCAGTTGATTTGATAAGTATAAGCAGTTTGCCGCTTTAACCTTGTCTTCCTTAACGGCTTTCCAAGGTTCTGCATCATTGAAGTATTTGTTTCCTTTTTTGGCTACCTTGAATATTTCAAGCAATGCTTCCCTGAATTCGAAATTAGCTATATATTCACCTGCCTTGTCAGGAAGCGCTTCAATGGCCAGTCTGAACTGCTCGTCTTCATCAGTTGGATTTGTATATTCGGGGATTTTGCTGTCAAATTGTTTTTTGGTGAATACAAATGTTCTGTGAAGGAAGTTTCCGATTACATCTGCCAGTTCATCATTGTTTCTTCTCTGGAAGTCATCCCATGAGAAGTCTGAATCCTTGTTTAAAGGAGCGTTGATTGTCAGGTAGTATCTTAATAAATCAGGGTCATAATCCTTTACAAAATCAGCAATCCAGATAACCCAGTTTTTACTTGTAGACATCTTTTCCCCTTCAAGGGAGAGGAATTCACCCGCATAAATCATGTCAGGCAACTTGCAGCCATATGCCTTTAGAAGTCCAGGCCAGAAGATTGAATGGTGGTAGATAATATCCTTACCTATGAAATGAACGACAAAGTCATTCCAATATTCTTCCCATTTACTGCCAGATTGCTTTGACCATTGTGATGCTGATGAGATATAACCCAAGAATGCTTCAATCCAAACGTATAATACTTTACCTTTAGCCTCATCCAACGGTACAGGAATACCCCAATCCATATCACGGGTTAAAATCCAGTCATTTAATCCTTCTTCCAACCAGTTGGATGCATAGTTTTTCACATTTGCAGGCAAGTTATCATTGTTGTTGATGTATTCCTTAAGGTCATCTTCCAGTTCAGACAATTTGAATGCATACTGGAAAGTGTCCTTGATTATTGGAGTGGTACCGCATGTGATACAGTGCGGTTCATCAAGTTCTGTAGGGTCAAGTGCCTTTCCACATTTTTCACAGTGGTCACCTCTTGCTTCAGACCCGCAAACCGGACATAATCCTTCTACATACCTGTCAGGCAGGAACTTGTTACAGTTCGGACAGTACAGCTGTTGGATATCTTCCCTGTAGATATATCCGTCATCATATAATTTTTTAAAGAAGTTCTGAGCCAGTTCGTAGTGGGCTTCATCAGTGGTTCTTGTAAAATTGTCCAATGAGATGTTCATTGATTCAACGTCACGGACAATCATGTCGTGATATCTTTTAGAAATTTCAATCGGTTTTTTGTTTTCTTTATCTGCCTTAACTGCAATTGGAGTTCCGTGCTCGTCGGTTGCACAGACCATCAGCACGTCATTGCCGACCATTCTGTTATATCTTGCATAGATATCTGCAGGCAGATATGTGGAACGGATATGGCCTAAATGACATGGTCCATTTGCGTAAGGAAGTGCACATGAAATAAAAATTTTTGACATTTAATTAATCCCCTCAATTATTTTAAACATGATATAATTATGTTACTCATATATAATAAAACTAATATTTTTAACAGCGTTATAATATGAAGAAATAAAATAAAAATAAAAATAAAATATATCTATTAAAAGTTGTTAAAAAAAGATTTAAAAACTTAATAAAGGAAAGGGAATTGAAATAAACAACCCTTACCAATATTAAAAGAGAATCACAAACTATGATTAAATATACACATCAATTAAATTATTTTATAAACATATTATTTATAATTTTCCACTGAAATTTAATAGTAATACTTTTTATAATATTAGTAATAAATAATTATCTTCTGGAATTTATAAAAATTTCAATAAAACAAAGAGGAAAAACACTATGAAAAAAAGACACATCAAAATCTCCTCTTTAGGAGGGTTGGGTTTGGAAGCAGTGATTTTAGATAGCATTTTCTTTTTAGCTGTCACATACTGTTGGTATTTAATCCAACAGTAACCTACTGCAATTGAGATGATTTTTTAAAAAAGCAAAGACAGGTTATAGTTTTCAAGTTGAGAAAACGATGAAAAAGTAACAATGAAGCGGAATTTTAATGTGTGACATAATTTGTGGATTTAGAAATGAATTTCAATTAGGGTGGAACTTTCCATCCTCCACCCAACTTTTCAAAACAAATTCAATTTTGCTTTTTAAAATGAGTTAGCTATTTAATATATAAAATAAAAAGTTTAAAACATGGCTGAAGTATCCTATATCAACCCATTGTCAAACGAAGGAAGACAAATCATAAGACAATACGGCGATTTGAATCAGATTTTCGAAGAAGATGAAATGCTAATAGAAAGCATTACCCATACAACAAACCAAAGAATATCTGATGACTCTTTAATTCCAAAATCCTATGCTGATTATGCAATGAAACGTATGCAATGGGCTATTGAAAAAAAGAACAATAAGAATTTTACACAGGCCGAATTCGAATACCTGACAAATTCAGACCTGTTCATGCAGGATGTAGTGATATTTCACATCTTATGCCAGGCAATAGCTATCCAGTTCAATACAGGCTCCCGTGAAACAAGATTATTCGTCGAATCACAGGGAACACTAATTTTAGAGAGACTTGCAAAAATACCTCCAATGTCAAGGGCAGAAATCATTGATGAAGTTCTCGATGAGGTCAAAGTGGACGGATCAATTCACTGGAAATCCCTAAGGGATGTTGTGGCATCAAAAAAACTCAAGCTTACAGATTTGCTGATAGACAACGGAGATGTGATTCTCCAACAGGATGACTTTCTGGAAAGATTTGCATCAGAATTTACAGACAGAAGCCCAGACCGGATGTATGGAATACTAATCGGAGACAGCGTTAAGGAACAAATCCTGTCAAGACTTATAATGCAAAAGACAGAAGAATACATTGCAAGAATCAAGGAAATGTCTGCAAGAATCGAGATTCACCCTGCAATCATTAAGATAGGTGAAGAGCTTAAAGACTTCATTCCGGAAGAGATAAGCAAATATAACCAATATTATGCCGGAAGCGGAGGACTGTTCGGTTCAGTTCAGGCTGGAAAACTGAATCCAGAAGCATTTCCACCATGCATTCAAGCAACTGTTGACGGCGTATCATCAGGAGGGCGTAACGATGCAATAGTGCTTCTGCTCACATCATTTGCATCATATGCAAGACTGTATCCAAGAATATTTGCATCAGATGAAACCGTGAAAGTTTCAGATATGGATCCTGATTTATCCATTACTGAAAATGAGATTTTGCCGTTGATTTTTGATGCTGCAGACAACTGTACACCACCTTTATTTGAAGACCAGCCACAGGAAAAAATAAATATCATATCAAAACTGGGTTTCGGAATGCACGACAGGGTCGACATCAACCACGAAGGTGAAACAAAATGGTACACTCCAATGAGCTGTGAGAAAATTAAAATTCACCTCCCACACCTATGCCATCCCGACAAGTCATGCAAAGGAATAAACAATCCTCTATCCTGTTACGGACGTAAAAAATTCCAGTTGGACAAGGAAGCTCCTAAAGAATAATCTTTTTATTAAAAAAATGACATGAAAATAATATATCTGGGAAGAACATGCTTCCCAAATATTTAATCAATGAGTTTACTCCAAAGTCAAACGGAGTACATCTAAGTGTATTTTAAAATATGAAAATTCCCATATACATAATTATTTAATTAACTGAAATTACAAGAAATCGTCTAAAATTCATTTTTAATACTTTGTTTAAGAATATCGATGAAAAAAAATATGAAAATCTATGAATGGAAGTAGCAATTACGTTTTTAAATGTCATTATTCCATCATAAACTGGATTGTGAAAACTTGAACGGATTGTGGTCTTCAAGGATTGCATCATAATACTTATTTAAAACCTTAGATTCCCACATGTTATAGTTGGCCTGCTCATTTTTTTCAAAATTATATGCCAATAACCCGATTTTTCGCTCATGCTCGTCAATTCCCTTCATTTCACAAAAATCTGTGATGATGTCCGGAATGTATTCACATGGATCATCACTGCTGAACTCCAGAAATTCCTCGTATTCATGAGGTGAGAACAGTTCTTCCTCATTTATCGGATATTCATCGAATTTGATTGTGAATAATTCAATGTATATTTCAGTGGCCAAATGCAGTTCATTGAAGTCCACTCCCAAACCGTAAACATTGCCGTTTTCCAAATTTACAATGGTATGACCTGTTTTAACTCCAGGCATCCAATTGTCATAAGCAGGCTTTACAATCTCTTCGGGTGAAAGGCCAGACAGGACCGTTTTCAAATGTTCTACTCCTATAACTTCAACAAATTCTTCCATGAATATACTCTCACAATTATATGTAATATAATTATTGAATTCATATTAATGAACATATATATGCTAACAGCAATGCTATCAGTGGAAATACAATGAACAGTTTCAACAGCTGTGATTTTATATTAAATCCATACTTGTCATAGCTTTTACATCCTTCTGTTTCAGGGTAGTATTTTTGATAGAAATGGGCTTTTGTAAGCAGATACCAGTCAAAGACAAACATGTCAAAGAGTTTGTATGACAAAGCCATTATCAGGAACCTTACAAAGAAATCCCAGAAAGTAAAATTGTTCTGAATTCCATCCCATGCACCGTAGACAATTGCAAAAGTAATCAGAAGAGCTGAAACAATCAGTAAAATCCAACCAATAAGATGAGCTCCTTTGAAGCGTTCCTCATGGTCGACCATTGCATCCTGAATATCTTTAGGTGCGGAACCGAAAAGTTTTCTGTTCTGTATCAATGCAACAGCTGAATATAACATAAGTACGATTGAAAACCATATCAAAATAGTTAAACAGATAGTTAAAAACATTTTTACACCTTTTTTAGTTATGCCTAAAAATATATTTTTTCATAGTGTGTATTAAAATTTTTGCACACATGTGCACTTGCCCAAATAATATATACTTTAAAAATCAACTATTAATCATGTTTTCTAAAGCTACAATCAAAGAGCGAAGACAGTATTATCGTGAGGAATGGGACCCTAAGGACCTGCCAGAATTCATCTCCACTGACATTAAAAAAAGGGAGTTCGGTTTTGACCATAACGGAAGAGGTCCTAACGACAGATACAAAGTTTTCAGCAATACTGAGTCACTTCGAAAATTCTTAAGGTATAAGGCTCCTTTTGCAGCTTACATCTCAGTAGCTTTCTACAACAATCCCAGAAGAAGGGAAGACTGGCTGAAGGCAGAATACATTTTCGATGTCGATGCCAAAGACATTCCAATCAGGTCATGTCAATGTGATGGCGTTTGTGAAATATGCCTTGGTGAAGCTTTAGAAATAGTTAACAGACTCATTGATACTTTGGAAGGAGATTTGGGGCTTAAAAACATCCATCTGATTTATTCAGGACGTGGATATCACATCAGAATTCTTGATGAAGAGATGATGCTTGCAAACAGTGAACTCAGATCAGAAGTATTGAAGTATGCCGCAGGTGCTGAAGTGCCCAAATCCCAGTTCATAAACTCTGAAATTTCAAACCAGAGCTTCAACTTTGAGCATTTCTCAATTCCGATTGGATATTCTAAAATATTTACCGATAAAGTCAAGTTCAATGTTCAGCATCTGGTAGGAAATGAAAAGTTGGATGGAATCAACCCTAAACTGATGAAGGACATCATTGCAGCAAGACACCACCTTGATAATGACAACTGGGGATTATTCAAAAAAGACATTGGGCCTAGACGGTATAAGAATCTTGTTGAAGCAATGGCAAGAGTCAATCTTGCAACAATTGACGCTAAGGTATCAATAGACTTGAAAAGGATTTTAAGACTGCCATCATCACTTCACTCAAAAGTGAGCATGAAATGCATGGAAGTTAAAAACAGGGAAACATTTGATCCTTTTGACAAGGCAGTGCCTAAATTTGTTTATGAAAGAAAAGGTGTTTAAAATGAGTGATGATTTAAAAGAAATATTACGTGAAAATCAGTATTTTGAAGAAGTGTCATCAGACAGATTCATTCCGGAATATCTTGGACTGATAGTCAATGGAGTTGTCATATATCATGTCAATTGGATTGATATTGTTGAAAATGAACTAATATTCATGCACAAGGACATTCAGACTCATCCAATCGTTTCCATTGTGGTTGAAAATCTTAATTCAATGATGATTATTACCAGTGACGGCATAAAAAAAGTATTATGAAAGTTGTTTGTCTGTTTCAAGACATTTGTTTATTATTTTTTCTGAAATCTCTTCGGGAGAGTCATCACCTGAAACCACATTCCAGTTATATGTGAACTTCTGTGATTTTTGACGGTTCTCCCTTAACGAATCAATGTTTTCAAACATCTCTTTTTCTTCATGACGAGCCCCGATTCTTCTGAGAGACTCCTCTGGAGTCACATCCAAAAAGAACATGCAGTCTGAAGTCGGAAGAACAAATGCAACGATTTTATAAACGACAGTGTTAATAAAATTAGGAAGATACATCACCGCCAGAATATATCTTGAAAAGATCACCACGTCAGTATCCTTGTTATAATAATACATTTGAACAGAACGAATAGCATCCAACCCAAAATAAAGTGTTGCCTTTATATGATTCAATTTTCCTTCTTTTAGAAGTGCCTGTTTTGATTTTCTACCGAACTTATTGTCAGAACATGGATGGGACCTTACAGTTACTTTTCTTCCCTGCTTTTCATAATTTTCAGCTAGCAGATTTACCTGTGTATCCTTTCCGGAACCATCCAAACCGTCAATGACAATAAATTTCTTCATAAAACCACTTAAAAATTATTTTGAAGGCATTTTAACAGTATCTTCAATCGGATAAAACTCTGTGTATTTAGAGTTTCTCTCTATTGGATTTCTGCCTAAATCTTCAACCATCCTACTTAATGTTCCGATTGAAGCATCTACACCATCAGGTGCTCCTGAAGCGGCAGACAATTCATCTCCGCCTAAAGTACCTCCTAAATCATTGGTGCCTGCAGTTAGGGCAACCTGAGCAAATCTGAATCCCATTTTTACCCATGAAACCTGAATATTTGGAATCAAGTCCCTAAGCATCAGTCTTGATACCGCATATAATTTCAAATCCTGGGTTCCTGTAGCTCCCAAATCGGATTGACCTTCTAAAAATATCGGAGAGTACTCATGCATGAAGGTCATTGGAATGAACTCTGTAAACCCATGAGTTTCCTCCTGTAAGCGTCTAACCACATCAATATGCTCTACCCTTTCTTCTAAAGTTTCCACATGCCCGTACATGATAGTAGCTGAACCTGGAATGCCACATTCATGAGCGGTCTTTACAATGTCAACCCATTCGGATACACTTACCTTTTCAGGACAAATCAAGTCCCTTGACCTGTCCGTCAGTATTTCAGCAGCTGTTCCTGGTAAAGTGTCAAGACCTGCATCGCGCAGTCTTTCACAGCCTTCCGCAATGTCAATTCCTGAAACCAGACATGCATCGTTAATCATAGTCGGTGAAAATCCATGAATCATAACATTGGGATATTCATCTTTTAATAAATGCATTAAATGCTCATAATATTCAATATCTGCATCAGGAAGCACCCCTCCCATTACACAGAATTCATGAGCACCTTTTTCGACTGCACCCTGAGCCTTTGATAAAATTTGCTCATCATTTAAAATGTATGCTTCCGGATCATCAGCATCCTTTCCGAATGCACAGAATCCGCATCGAACAGTACAAATGTTTGTGAAGTTAATGTTACAGTTATTAATGAATGTCACGTCGTTTCCGACGATTTCCTGTCGTAAATAATCAGCAGTTGCAAGTAAAGGATACAAATCTGCACCTTTAATATTCATCAAATGATTTGCTTCCTCAACAGTGATTTGCTCATCCAGGGATTTTGTCAAAATCCTTTCTGTTTTAGAAGAAATTGGTAGTTTATCAAACATGATTATATATAAGTTAAAAGTTAAATAAAAAGGTTGCTATTAATTAAACCAAATGTATAGAAATGTACATTAAGATAATCAAATTTATACTAAAAATATTCAAATAAATAATGAATTAAATGAAAATATATAATTTAAATATATTTTTATAATATATTACCCTATAATTAAAATATTAACAAAAAAACGTGATATTATGGACAGTAGTGAAGCTATTTTTAATGGTCTTAAAGACTGTGGAATTGACTTTATCGTTAGCGTTCCATGTGTAAACCTATCAAAATTATTGGATATGATTGATGAAGATTCAGAAATTACACATATTCCAGTTACACGTGAAGAGGAAGGAATCGGAATCTGTGCAGGCGCTTATCTTGGAGGAAAAAGCCCAGCAATACTAATGCAAAATTCAGGGCTTGGAAACTCAATCAACGCACTTAAATCATTGATGGAACTATATGAATTTCCACTTTTAATGATAATGAGTCACAGAGGCACAGAAGGTGAAAACATTTGCGGACAGGTCCCAATGGGTGAGTCAACACCAAGAATTCTGGAGGGAATGGACTTTAAATTCTTCAAACCGACAAATCCCGAAGGAGCATATGATGACATCAGGCATGCATGGGATTTATCAAAAGAAGAAGGAAGACCTGTAAGCATACTTTTAGAGATTAAATATTGGTGATAATATGGCAAGATTTGAAGCAATTTATGAAATTATGGAATACATTGATGATGAATTAGTCGTCTGCAATATTGGATTTCCTTCAAGAGAATTATACGAAATAAATGACAGAGATGAAAACTTTTATATGATTGGATCAATGGGCCTTGCATCATCAATAGGTTTTGGACTGGCATTGGCAAGACCTGACAAAGACATTGTTGTTATCGATGGGGACGGTTCCCTTTTGATGAACATGGGGTCACTTGTGACAATATTCGCAAACAATCCTAGAAATTTAACATGGATTGTTATAGATAACGGCGCTTACGGTTCAACCGGAAACCAGGACACCTATGCACAAGCAATTGATTTAGTAGATATCGCAAAAAGTGTCGGATTTAAAAATAGCTACAATTTTAATGAAATCAATCTGAAAGACATGATCAACAGTGATGATGCTAGTTTTATTGTCTATAATACGGAACCTGGAAACTCAAAAGCTCCAATTATTGATCTGGACCCAATCACCATCAAAAAAAGATTTATGGAAGCTATTGAAAAATAGCTACCAGTTTAATTTTCAGATGAATCAAGCTCTGCAATCTTTTCATCAAATTCATTGAATTTGCGAGCAAGACCTGAGAAATAGGGAATATACACTTTGGAAAAAGTAATTCTTTCAGGATTTTGACCCATCTCATCAATCCTGTCTTTTACCCTTTGGATTTTACGTTCTACTTCATTATACATTAAATCTCCAGGGAATTCACCGATAAATACACCATCAGCACCGTTTTCCAATGCATATCGGATATGTCTTGGCATTACACGATTTACAGAAATCACCTTGATGATATGTATGGATTCCGGATATGAGAGTCTGTTAACTCCAATGTTATCCGCAGCTGTGTAACCGATATTATCCAGGAACACCAAAATCATACGATCGCCTTCTTGTTTTTTGGACAAAACCCCCTTAATGGTTGACATTATCTTTTCGTCAATGTTACCATTTACTGTAATAGCTCGCTGTTTACATCCGACCAGACATTTTCCACAGCCAGTACAGCTCATCGGGTCAATGTAGATTTCATCGTTCTGTACACTCATTGACTTGTATTTGCATCTCTCGATACATTCACCGCAAACTATACATTTTTCAGTATCAATTTCTGCAATGAACGGCTCTATTTCCACTCCACCATAGTTATACTCATTGACTTTTGCTGCGGCTGCTGTTGCCTGCATGATTGAATCTGTTATGTCTTTTGGATCATGTGCAGTACCACATACGAATATTCCCTGAACATCAGTTGCAATAGGCTTGATTTTCGGATGTGACTCCTTGATGAATCCGTCTTCTGTAACACCAACATTTAGAATTTCAGCTATCTCTTTGGTACCTTCTGACGGTTCCATTGCTGTTGAAAGCACAACCATATCCGCTTCGATTTCAACAAATTCCCCTTTAAGAGTGTCTTCTGTTCTTACAATGAAATTGTCCCCTTTCTTGACAACCTCGCCCGGACGGCCTCTCAGGAATCTCACTTCATTTTCCTGAGTGTGCTTGTAGTACTTCTCAAACATTCCGGGAGTTCTGATATCAGTATAACATATTAAAACATCAGTGTCAGGGTATTTGTGCTTGATGATGTTTGCATTCTTTAAAGCTACCGTACAGCATATCTTTGAACAGTACCTGTGTCCGTCAGGCTTTTCATCACGTGAACCAACACACTGTATCATCACAACACGTTTAGGCACTTCACCGTTTGACTTTAACAGTTTACCTTTTGTCGGGCCATTGACACCAGTAATACGTCCCAGTTCTGATTGGGTTATCACATCATCATATCTGGTGTAGCCGTATTCTGGACGCTTTTCCATGTCAAACAGCTTGTGACCTGTTGCTACAACTATTGAACCCACCTGAAGAGGAATCCTTTCAGGTTTTCCTCTGAGTTTAATCGCTCTCATTGTACATACTTTAACACAGTTACTGCATTTTGTACAATTGTCCATGTCAATTACGTAGGATTCGGGATAAGACTGTCCGAATGGCCTGTAGATTGCCTTTCTCATGGAAAGATTATCGTTCCAGTCGTTTGGAACTTCGACTTCACATACTTCAGCACATTTTCCGCAGGCAATACACTTTTCAGTGTCAACATATCTAGGGGATTTCTCCAAAATCAGATTATATGTTCCGGCACGCCTTTCTGCCTCAATGACTTTGGTGTTTGTCAAAACCTCAATGTTTTCATTCCACACCAGTTCATTTAGAATCGGATTTAAAAGACACATTCCACATTCTTCAGCAATTTTAACCGGTGAAAACACTTTACCAATCTTTGCCATGTGTCCTCCGATTGACGGGGACTGCTCTATCAATGTCACTTTTGTTCCCTGTTTTGCAAGGGACAATGCGGCATTCATACCTGCTATTCCACCGCCTATAACAGCAACCTCATCAGGAGTTTGGCAGTAAATCGGGTCAACCGCATCTGATTGCTTTACCTTTTCTATTGATGCATTGATTAAAGTAATGGCTTTGTGTGTTGCCTTTTGTTTGTCTGAGTGAACCCATGAGCATTGTTCACGTATATTTGCCATGTCCATCAGATAAGGATTTAGAGGTTTTACATAATCCTGGAAGGTTTTTTCATGAGAAATTGGAGAGCATGCCGCAACGACAACCCTGTCCAAGTCATGGTCAAATATTGCATCCCGAATGATTTTACGACCATTCAAGGAACACAAGTTCTCAAACTGACCTATGAATTCAACGTCAAGTTCTTCTCTGACCTTATCCAAATCTACAATATCTGCAATATTTCCTCCGCATTCACATAAAAACACGCCAACTTTCAAATCATCCCTCATTTTTCAACCTCCTTTAACTCCTTAATAATAGAATCGATTGGTACAGTATGTGCCTTTTGCCCAATTACTTTATCCAAATCTCCCCCCATTGCCAATGCAATGAACTGTGTAATATTCAAATGGATTGCCTTGAATTTTCTGCCTTCCCGCTCACCAATTAAATGCTGATACCTGTCAAATTGAATATGGCAGTTAGGGCATAAATGAACCAGAATGTCAACATCCTCATCTGCTATTGCATTCATCTTATCTGCAGTTGCTGTGAAAGACAAATCAGGATTGGAATATCTTTGTCTGAAACCTGTTCCGCAAGTTGCCCTTTTGTGGTCATAAAATCCAATTGTCTTGCAGCCGCACTCTTCGATAATCTCATCCATAATGTTAGGATCCCTTACGCCACCAATCGTATCTTCATAGTGGACTTTACAATAGTGACATCCATGGTGAGTAGCTATAGTATAATCGCTTAAATCATATTTGATGTGGTCTTTGATTTCATCTTTTTTGCCGTATAGAATATCGACCACATGGAAAATATTTTCAGTAGGCTTTAAATCATCCTTTTCATATTTCAAGTGAGACAATCCGTTATCGTCAAACAATTGATTGATGTGCTCTCTTAAATCATCCTTTTTATTGAGCAATTTCACTGATTTTTTGTTTATTGCATAACATGTTGCACACATCATTACCAAATTAGGACGACCTATATCACGAGCTATCTTGAAATTACGGGCTCCAATAGCTGAAGTGTCAATTTGATTGAATACATCGGAGTAATGGCCAAGACCAGTGCAACAGGTCTGTTTTTCTGAAATTGCATAATCAATTCCGAGTTTGTCAAATACGAATTTTGTTGATGCCTCAACACCTGGATATTCCACACTTACAAGACAGCTCCTAAATAAAAGAATATCTTTATCAGGAACATTTTTCATTGTGATTCCTCCTGAGATGCTCTTATTTTTTCAATTTTTGCTTTAAAACCAGTTATAGTCAATATTTTACTTACTTCATCAATGACCTCTTCTGACGGCATTAATGGAGGGTCCAACTCAAGCTCATTCCTGATTTCATCAAGGTGCTGTCTGAAATCCCACCATCCTGGAACATCACGGTCAATATCTTTGAAAAATATTTCAGGGATTGCACCGATTGCTGCAGTAAAGTATGAATCTGCAA
This sequence comes from Methanobrevibacter sp., assembly GCA_017473945.1. Lineage (GTDB taxonomy): Archaea > Methanobacteriota > Methanobacteria > Methanobacteriales > Methanobacteriaceae > Methanocatella. Next base: position 19,212 of record JAFUIW010000035.1, read on the forward strand.
ATCCCATATATTCATATAGCTTTTCATATCCTATTTCATTTTCAATTGCAATTTGTTTAAGAATTTGGTTAACTTCACATACACTGTTTCCCACAGGACAAACGCTGTGACATGTGTAACAGTAAAAACAATTCCAAATATTGTCGTCTTCCAAAATTGTCTCATCACCGTCAAGCACCCTTTCAATAATTTCACGGGGATTATAGTCTGAGTGTCTTGCTGCAGGGCATGTTGATGTGCACATTCCGCACTGCACACATTTCAGGACACCCTCATCCTTTGAGTTTTTGACATCATTGATGATTTCAACCGCAAAATCGATTGGTGAATCTGTAATTTTCTGTTGGCTGGACAAAATTCCACCTCACTACAATTCGAATTCCCTTGATTCTATCATTTTCTTTAATTTTAACGATAACTTATTTCCTCTTAGCCTGTCTGATTGCCTGCATATGATTGGAATATTCACATCACTGCCGTTAATGTTTAAATCAACACTTCCGGTGTCCATGTCAAATGCATCATTCCTGCAGTAATTTGCACACATCCCACAGCCATAACAATATGCCAAGTTCAATCTTTCATCCTTAAATGCATTTGTAGGACAAATCTCTTCCACAATACAATTATCACAGGTCTTACATTTTGTCCTATCATATTGAGGTCTTAAATCATATTCACCCCAAAGCTGAGCATAATTTGTTTCATCCAATGGCAGGTGACGCCCCTTGATGTCTGCAACAGGAATGTCCACCATGTCATCGGTCACTAAAAGATTGTTGTAGATTTCCTCATTCAATACAGGTATTGGAATAGCTACTGTATCGTAGATTTCTCCTCCCTGACCTGTCTTGAATCCTCCAATATAATATGGGTCCATTTTTGTCAAGTCTGCTGACAGCATTAAATTTGGTTTTTCAGCACTTGACCTTGTTCCGTCTCCCAATACATAACCTTGCGATCCATTGATTAGAACTTTTGAGCCTTCCTTAATTACATTGTGAGGAATGTCGTTTTGAAGAGGGTTCAAGTCTCCGCATCCTGAAAAAGTCAATCCCCTAAGACTGCCTTCAAGTGGTGTTGCGGCAAATATTGAGCTGATCGGTTCTTTGTTTGGATTGGTGAATGCAGTGTAGTTTTTAAATGCCATTCTTGCCCCTATGATTTGTCCACGGGTAATGTCTTCAAGAGTTATTGTATTTTCTATTGTCTTTCCGTCAGCACTTTCTACCCTTACATCAATTTCATTACCTTCAAGAAGATCCTTTAGTAAAAATCCGCCACCATAATTTTCATCATAGATGGAATGAGCGGTTCCATGAAGTATCACATCAACGGAGCCAAGCCATTCGTTTGGACATGGTCCTGCATATGCCGGAACTCCATTTAAATAAACTTCATTTGCCCTTATGAACTCTCCAGGAGGAGAAACAATGAAGTTAAGTATTGCCGCCGTTCCGCTCATCACCCCACATGTTCCGCATGTTACAACGTCCACTTCCTCAAAACCTGGAGCATCATCGTTTTTTATGAGTTTCTTGAATTCTTCTGCAGTATATATGTTTGCTTCGCCTTTTTCAATTTTTTCATTGATTTGGTCAATTGTTCTATTAGTCAATTTAATACCCTCTTTTTATTTTTTAAACAACTCCCCAAAATAATGTTCAAATATTTTTTACATGTCGAGTATTAATGAATTTTAAATTTTGCCAACTGTGTCTCCCCTTAAACCTCTTCTCAATGTTTCAAGAGATGTTATATCATCACTGGAAACGTTTCCAAGGTTGACTGTATTTCCCAATTTAAGTATGAAAAATACCTGCTGGTCCTTGTTTGGAGCTTCCCAGAGTAATTTGCTGCCGTCAAAATTATCCAGGATATAATCGATTTCATCCTCCTTAGCATTTCCTGACTTATCGAAAATTCCGATGTTTTTTCCACCTTCCCTTGCTTCAACGATGATTAATGATGAACCTGCATCCAATTCTTCCTGCATGTATTGGATTCTTTCATCTAGAGCGAGTTCCTTATCGAGATTCGGGTCTTTTTTACCCACTTCTGACAATACTTCAAATCCGTTTTCCTTTGCCAGTCTGATGCATTCCACCTTTTTGTCATGAGGAATGCTGATGGACCCATCAGATATTTCTATTGCCGGAAAACCCAAATCATGTGCTTCTTTAAAAAACTCATCCAGTTTTCCGTTCATGTAGGCAAGTTCAAACAGTGTTCCTCCAGTGTATGGAGTTATGTCATGTGCCTTATACATTTCAACTTTGGCCTTGATTATTTCCTGTTCATGTACAATTGAGGTTCCCCAACCAAATTTTAAGTAGTCGACATACTCTCCGGAAATATTCATCAAGCTTTCTGCAGTTTCAAGGCCTAAGCCTTTGTCCAAAACCATAGTAATTCCTTTACTTCTTGGTTTTTCATCTCTTTTTTTGGATAAAAATTCAAATGATTTCAAAATATCACACGTGTTAATTTTAATTTTTTAAATAATAATAATGAATAATAGTATTTAAATATTTTTAACACTTTGTATTTTAAAGGCTGTAAAAGGGTGTTATATATCGAATTTAAAAAAATAACGGCTATAATAAATTAAAAAAATAGTAAAAAAATAAGAGAAATTAATTTGCATTAATTTCATTTTCAGACCTTGTAACAAGATCAGATAAGGAGTTTCTAACATTTTCAGGAATTGAATTGTTATCCTTATCAGCAATAACTTGAGCGATGATTTTACACAAAACAAATATTGCATGTTTATGTTCAGCTTTTGTTTTGTGGATGTGGTGAGGGCTTATTTTTAGGGTAATATATTCACTGCAATCATTGGTTATTTGGTCATCTTCCGCTAAATATTTCAGAATGTATACTAAAAATTGATGTAATTGAATCATTTCGTCTTTGTACATATATATCTAACCCATTTAACTAATTTCTTGTTAGTTAAAAATTAACTCCAAATTTTGTATACTTTAATATTATATATTAATCATATTTAAATTTTGCATTAAAAATAGATTACAAATTATAATTATATCAAACAATCTACAACTGTAATTAAAATTATCTTTACAACTGACATTATTCAGATGAAAACATATCCCTACAGATAGATATGGCAAAACAAATTTTAAAATATCAATCATAGATACTTTAAAATTAAAGTTTGAATCAATTAAATTATAGGGTATTTAAAAAAAATAAATTTAGATGAACCTATATTGAATATTTCAATAGCCTAGATTTGAACCGTCACAGAACCCGTAAGTTTCAACAATCTTGGGAAGTTTCCCAACAGTGCCCACATGTTCGCCACAGATAATTAATGCATAGTCAAAAAATTCACTGCAATCGTCACCGCATTCCAAAGCGCCGGCTACCCTATCCTCAGAAGAATCGCCCTGAGCGGCATTAGCAATTCTTGTTGCAAGCCCATCGCAAAGAGATGCTGATTTTCCCAAAACAGTTACGCAATCGGAGTCTCCGAAACTTATTGAATGGCCAATCTTTGAAGAGGATGAACATATTCCAAGGGGTTTTCTGCGACTCTTTAACTCAAATGCAATATTGTTTCCCAAAACATCATTATTCGAATAGATTCCGCAAAGAACTTTCTCATCATTGACTATTGCAATGTCTCCGCCATTTTCCACAATGGAATACTTTGATCCATTTTCAATCAGATAATCCAAAGACATCTCGGAAATTGTTCCTGCAACACATGCCATTGGCCCGACACCGCTAAGACCTGAAGATTCATACATCTTAAAAACAATGCTAGGCAAATCACCTTCAGGCATTTTCAAAGGTTCCAAAGAGAGTGAAAACTCATTATTTTTAAAAATATAGTCTTTTAAATCCATACGGATATTGAAGACATATCTTTTCAAATTGTGATTGGACAAATCACTTGTCAGCCTTATATGAGTTTCATCAATGTCAATGCGAGAAAAATTCATATTTAATTATTAAACTTTTATATTTATAAAAGATTATATCTATAAATATGAAAGCTCTTAACAAAATGCTTTGTTTGGTTGACGGTGAACACTACCTGCCAGTCACCCAGGAAGCAATAGATACCTTAAACAACTTAGAACACATAGACATAGCCGGTGCAGTATTTATAGGAGGGACCGAAAAACTCAGAGATGATTCTGAAGAAACATACTCAGAAAAATTAGGTGTTCCTGTTCAATTTGCAAAAGACAAGGACATTCCATATGATATCATCGTTTAAATGATTCGAAAATACGATATCGATACAGTATTTGACCTGAGTGATGAACCTATTCTTGACTATCCAAAAAGATTTAAAATAGCATGCAAGGTTTTAAATGAAGGAATAACCTATGAGGGACCTGACTTTAAATTCGAACCTACATCACAGTATGAGGTCATGGAAAAACCTTCAATCACAATTCTCGGTACCGGAAAGCGTATTGGAAAAACTGCAGTTTCCGGTTTCGTATCAAGACTTATAGATAAAAACGGTTACGAACCATGTGTTATTGCAATGGGAAGAGGGGGACCTGAAGAACCTGAAATCGTGCATGGTGAAGAATTGGAAATCAACGCCAAATTCCTACTTGAGCAATCAGAAAAGGGAGTTCATGCAGCAAGTGACCACTGGGAAGATGCATTGATGAGCAGAATTTTAACAATAGGATGCAGACGCTGCGGAGGAGGAATGGCAGGTGAAGTCTTTTTAACAAACATGAAAAAAGGAGCTAAACTAGCCAATGAGGTAGATTCCAAATTCGCCATTTTTGAAGGAAGCGGTGCGGCAATACCTCCTATTAAAACAAACAAAAAAATTGCACTCATTGGAGCCAATCAACCTATCGAAAACCTTACAACATACTTCGGACCATACAGAGTGGGATTAGGAGACCTGGTTATTTTAACAATGTGTGAAGAGCCAATGTGCAGCGATGACAAAATCAAACAAATTGAAGAGTTCGTCAGCGAGGTCAATCCCGATGCAATTGTCATATCCACAGTGTTCCGCCCGAAACCTTTAGCTGACATTTCAAATAAAAAGGTACTGTTTGCAACTACAGCCCCTGAAGAGGTTAAGGACAAATTGGTTGAGTATCTTGAAAGCAATTATGGCTGTGAGGTTGTCGGTACCACAGCACATTTATCCAACAGGCCGCTTTTACGTGAAGACATGGCAAAATATATGGATAAGGCTGACGTGATGCTTACCGAGCTTAAGGCTGCTGCAGTCGATGTTGCTACAAAAGATGCAATTGAAGCCGGCCTTGAAGTGGTATACTGCGATAACATTCCTGTTGCAATCAATGACAAATATCCTGATTTAAAAGAGTCCGTGTTAAAAATAGTCGACTCTGCAATTGATGATTTTAACAAATCATCATAACATTTCTTTTTTTTTAATAAATAAAACATATTAACATACTCGAAGTTATATAATTTTTTAAATATTCTAAAAATTATTAAACACATATAATTAAAATTAACAATGTTAAAAATAAATTGAAAAATAAGTAAAAAAATACATTTAAAATAAACTTATTTTTCTAAAAAAAAGATAATTTCTACAATTTATTTAATATATTTAATAAATATTGAAAATTATAAAAATTTCAAAATTTCAAGACCTAAATCTGTATTTTTATACAATCTGCCTTTGCGAGCTTCTTCATTTAAGCAAACGACTAAATTATGTTCTTTTAAGTCTTTAAGTACGTTGGATACATGATTTGTCCTCAAACCAATATCCTCAGCAATTGCAGATGGGATTTTTATATCTTCGCCAATACTTTTTAAAATATTAGTTCTGTATTCAGAGGCCATGACATAACCGACCAGCTGAAAAATCTCATCATTTTTCATAGTTATATTATAACTCGCAATCACTATAAAAGACTATGTATATTTTAGTCATTTATATTAACAGAATAAGCAACAAGAAAAAATAAACTTTAATACATAGTACAAAAATATACATTAAATAATGAAAACTATTGCAATTGGAATCGGTAAAAATAGTAATATACTTAAAGCAGTTAATATTTTTGAGCAGTCACATAATGTTAACATCAAACTAATTGACAGCGATGATAAACTGGTTAGTGCAATCCTGAACGATGAAATCGACGCAGTCGTAAGAGGGTCTCTTGCAGCATCAGGAGCCATTAAAGAATTAAAAAAGCACTTTCCAGAAATATCAAGGGCCACATTCGTTCACGGAGATGAACACGAATTTTTATTAACTCCAGTCGGCATCGACGAGGGATCCACTGTGGAAGATAAATTAAAAATTGCCATAAACTGCGGGGAATTTCTAAAGAAACTTTCAAAAGAGCCTAAAATAGCCGTTCTTGCAGACGGCAGGAAAGGCGATTACGGAAGAAGCGAAAAGATTTCCCAATCCATTGATGATAGTGAAAAGTTAACCCAGTTAATTAAAGAAAATACTGACTTTGAAGTTAAAAACTATTATATCCTAATCGAACAGGCCCTAAAAGAAGATTGCAATGTAATTATTGCACCTGATGGAATTATAGGGAACATAATATTCAGAACACTTATTTTAGTAAACTCATGGCCAAGCTGCGGTGCCTTAACCTTCGGAATAGATGGAATATACATAGATACAAGTCGAGACCAAAGCGTTGAAGGATATCTCAGAAGCTTGAAATTTGCATATACACTAGCCAACCTTTAAAAACATTAACTGACATAATATTAATTACTATTAAACATTTAAGGGATAAAAAAATGGCAGAAAATATACTTTATAGAATATATGAATGGTATATCTCAAGGGATTTGGTGCCTGAGAAAATGCCAAAGCATGTAGCTATAATTATGGATGGAAATAGAAGATATTCCAAACTCCAGGGAAATATCGATGTTGTAAAAGGACATGAGGTTGGAGTTGACACTTTAGAGAAGGTTCTAGACTGGAGTATCGAACTTGGAATTGAAATCATTACTGCTTATGCATTCTCAACAGAAAACTTCAACAGACCAAAACACGAAGTTGAAGGATTGATGAATCTGTTTGTAATTAACTTCAAAAGATTAGTAAACCATGAAAAAATACACAAAAACGAAGTTAGAGTACAAGTCGTAGGTAGAACTGAACTACTACCAGACAATGTTAAGGAAGCAATTCACGAAGCGGAAGAAGCAACAAAACACTATAACAAAAGATTCTTTAACTTGGCAATCGGATATGACGGACGTCTGGAAATCATAGATTCATTCAAAAAGATTATCGAAGAGGTGCAGGCAGGCAACATTACAATAGATGATGTTGATGAAGAACTTGTAAGCAAAAATCTCTACACTGCAGGGCTTGACGATCCAAATCTAATCATCAGAACCAGCGGTGAAGAACGTCTAAGCGGATTTTTACTCTGGCAGTCATCATATTCAGAGCTTTATTTCTGTGAAACATTATGGCCGGAACTTAGGAAAGTTGATTTCATAAGAGCTATTCGCTCATATCAAGCAAGAGACAGAAGATTTGGAGCATGAAAGCATGATTGATACCCATTGCCACATTGATTTTGAAGATTTTGACAAAGACCGTGAAGAAGTAATTAAAAGAGCACGTGAAAAGCTCGATTATGTTGTCGCTTCAGGATACAGCATAGACAGTAACCGTGATGTTTTAAACCTTTCAAAAGAATATGAAGGATTCATTTATCCTACATTCGGTTTTCACCCAGTAAGTTCCCAAAACTGTACAAACGAAGAGCTTGAAGATGCCCACAAGTATCTGATTGAAAATTTAGATGACATAGTTGCAGTCGGAGAGGTGGGAATGGATTACTACTACGTTACCGACAAGGCATTACGTGAAAGACAGCAGGAAATCTTCAGAAGCTTTTTGGACATAGCCAATGAAAATGAAGTTCCAATCGTAATGCATGTTAGAGATTGCGAAAAAAAGGCAGTGAATATCATAGAAGATTACGAGGATATCCCATATTTCATTTTCCATTGTTATGGTGGCAGTTTAAAGACCGCCAAAAGAATAATGAATAAGGACAATTGCTTTATGAGCTTTTCAACAATGCTTTGCTACTCACAACACCACCAGAATCTAATAGAAAAGATTGACCTTGATTATGTTTTAACCGAAACCGACAGTCCATATTTGGCTATGACAAAAGAAGAGAGAAATGAACCTGTCAATGTTGTTAAGGCAGTTCATAAAATAGCTGAAATTAAAGATTTGGATGTTAGTGTTGTTGATGAAATAACCACCAACAACGCAAGAAAGATTTTCAAAATTTAGTAATGCAATGTGTAATTTAAATTAATCAACACATCATTATTTTCTTTTACCGCTTCTATTTCCAATTCAAAATCCGTCAAATCTTGCATGACCAATTTTATTAAATCCCATTCCAAAATGGAATCGTTTAAAAATATTGTAAATTGGTTCCTGTCAATTCGAACCTGTTTTCTGCAGAACAATTTGAAGGCATAGAAATACAACTCTATTCTGAAAATCAAATCTTCCTTATCTCCGTTGCCGTTGATGAAAAACTCCTTTAAGTCCTCCTGAAGGATTTTGCCTTCATCGCCAGTGTCAGCCTTAAATGTTTCCATTTCCTTTAAATCATCCATCAACTGCTTTTTTTCATCATCACTGTACATCTAATCACCGTCAAGTAAAAATTTTATCTTAAGTAAATTATATTCATTTGCCATGAAGCTCATTTCAAACTTATCAAAGACATCATCCAACTGTCTTAAAACAGCAAATTCCAAATCATCAGGTATAACATATAAAATGAAAGCATCATCAGTAATTTCAACTCCCAAATCCTCTAAAAGCGGAACTTTCAACTCACTTATGAATACATACTTGTAGACAATCAATTCATAGTCATTGACTTGTTTTTTGCTTTGAATGATTTCTATCAATTCATCCTGAAGTTTTCGGGCAATCGCTTCAAACGTTTCACCAGTAATTTCAATCCCTCTCTTCAAATACCTCTTTTGCTGCAACAACACCATTTATGGATTTTGGAAAACCGCAATAAGCACTCATCTGCATTATAATTTCAACAATTTCAGTTTCACTGTTTCCCACATTCAATGCAGCGTTGATATGCTCTTTTAGTTGTGGAATTGTTCCTAAAACTGTAAGTGCTGCAACTGTACAAAGTTCTCTTGTTTTTAAATCGACTTCACTGCGAGTGTAGATTTCAGCATATGGAAATTCAACAACAAATCTCCCCAAATCAGGAGCAATGTCTTCCAAGTCCTTGAAAATTTCCTCAACAGACCTTTGCTGAATTTCTTCCAAAACTTCTTTTCCTTTTTCATATCTTGACATGATTATACTATTGTCCCTAAACCCATTTAACATTAGCTGTTGTGAAAACATAATGGGGTGAAAATACTGGATTGTACAGTTTGTTCGTTGATGAAGTTGAATTGAAACTAATCGCTATGGATTTTCTCAAATTATAATTAATTCTATCACCAATTGAATCCTTCTGTTTTTTGGAAAAGTCCTTAGAAGCTGTTGCATAAACCTTGAACTGTATTTTCTTTTTGCCAAAAGCATTATCAAATCCAATTTCAGAATATGAAATATTTACAATCTCAACTGAATATGGAATCAGCAAATCACTTTTTGATTTCGAATAGTCATTGTAAGTCTGCTTTGGATAGATTCCACTTGATGATGACACCATTCCATCATTAACACCACTTCGTGCAGCACTCATTGCAATGTTTAATTCCTGTTGGGAGTAAACAAAAGCAATGCCCATCATGATTATCAGTATCATCACTCCTGTGAAAAACAGGTATTCAGCACTTATTTGAGCTTTATTTTCTTTCATTTTATCACCAGTTTTCCATCTTCAATTTTAGATATGGTATATGAATGACCCGAATGCAATTTATACTTTGAATCAATATTTGAAAGCAAAAGAAATGTTTCTCCCTTCCTGTCACCATATTCTATTGTCAATTTATCATTTTCAACCGTTATTTCATAATACCCTACATTTGAAGGCAATGTTATTGATTTTGAGAAACCTTCACCATTGGAATTAACCTGGCTTATAGAGTTTGCAACATCATCCAGAATCAGCCTATGTGAGACACTATCCTGCATATTAAAACTTGATTCAATGGCTGATTGAGATAAAAATAACAATGGAATAGCTATTATTAAAATAACAAAGATTGAAAATAAATATTCTATTGAAATAAAACCTTTATTATCCATATTTTCTAATTATCTTTAAAATTAATAAAGTTTTCTCAAATTAAAAGTCAATTTTGATACCAAATAATTAAATAATACTTGAAATATAAAATTTATCATGAAAGGAAAAGTTATATTCATTGGTGCAGGCCCAGGTGATCCTGATTTAATTACCGTAAAAGGAAGAAATGTTATCGAAAAAGCTGACGTGATCATTTATGCAGGTTCTCTTGTCAATAAGGACGTATTGTCTCCTGCAAAAGAGGACTGTGAAATTCACAACAGCGCATATTTAAATTTAGATGAAACCGATGCAATCATTACCGAAGCGGTGAACGAAGGAAAGCTCGTTGCCCGTGTACATACAGGTGACCCTTCAATTTATGGAGCGATTGCCGAACAGATTAGAGAGCTTAAAAAACACGACATAGAATATGAAATCATTCCCGGCGTAAGCTCACTTTTCGGTACTGCAAGCGTATTGGAAGCCGAATTGACATTGCCTGAAATTTCACAAAGTGTCATAATTACACGTCCTGAAGGCAGAACTCCAAAACCACGCAGCGAAAGCATTGCCAGCTTTTCAAAACACCATGCAACCATGTGTATCTTTTTGGGAATAGGTATGATTGACAAAGTTGTTGACGAATTGCTTGAAGGCTATGAGGAAACCACCCCAATTGCAGTTGTCAAAAAGGCAACTTGGCCAGACCAGCAAATAATTAGAGGAACCCTCGCGGATATTGCACAAAAAGTTAAAGATGCCAATATAACAAAGACTGCAATGATTGTGGTGGGAGATGTCCTAGACCCTGGCGAGTTTAATGCATCAAAGTTATATGACAAAAACTTCAAACACGAATATCGTTAAAAATGGGACTGAGTTAAAGTCCCTAAAAATCTTTTTTTTAATCTTCACCAATTACCTTGACATCACTAAATGCATCATAATCAGAAACATATATCATGCAAACCTTATCCTTCATTCCAAAGACAAATGAATAGCTTTCCTCATCATATTTCTGATAATAACCATCATAACCAAACATTTTAGTGGGTGACCCTCCAACCTGAGCAGCCACATCTTTTGAGTTGATTCCAGAACCTGGAGTTCGTGTTATCCCAATTTCAATATAGTTTTCATCATTGCTCCAGCCCATTGCTGAAGATTTTACATTACCATCATAGCTGATGTCTGTTCTAGACGGGTCATTGACATAGGAAGATGGAATTTCAAATTTAACGCCGTCAACAGTGACAATTTGAGTCTGATTTCCAACTAAAAAAACTGAAGCCAAAACGGCTATGACAATTACTGCAATAATTATTAAAATAATATATCTATTTCTTGGATTTTTCTTTGGTGCAGGATTTTTTTCACCGCAATTCGGACAAAAATCACCCTTTTCCTTTAATTTTGCACCACATTTCCTACAATACCCATCCATTGGTTACCACCAAACATCAATTCATAACTAATAATTTGATAATAATTTATATATAACTTTTTTAAAAATCAAATATCATTTTTGTGATTTAAATGTATTCCAATATGGCCTATTCCCAATATTATTGACAATATGACTAAAAGAATGTTATTTGCACAGATTCCCAAAAGTAAAAATGCAAAAACAGGCAGTGTTGCTCCAGGAAGCGGAATGAAAAGCATATTTTCATACATATCCCGCATTGTTCTTGAGCTTTTGAAATATCTAATCCAGTATATCTCATACAGTATCATCAATAAAAAAGCAAAAATCAATATGGGATTTGAAGAAAAAGTTACACCACAAAACAGAGAAAATATAACAACCAAAATCTGACCAATTCTTTCTAATGCCAAAAGTAGCTTATTTTCATTCTTAGAATAATTATCATAATCTTTTGGAGGATATTTACTCCACAGAATATTAGGGACAAACAGCATTGCCAAAAAAATTAAACCAACAAATGAAAATCCGAAATTCATATTATCTATGAATATTTATCCTTGATTTCATTCATCAATCTCAATTTTTCAAAAGCAACATCCTTTGGTGCTCTTCTCAAACCGCAATCAGGATCCAAAAGCAAATTGTCCTTACCAACAATATCAATAGCTTTTGTTACAAGGTTTTCAATATCTGCAACGTCATCAACTTCATTGACTGATGAGTCAACACAGCCAAAACCCAATTTTTTATTTGCCAAAAGTGATGCATTTTCTTCCAATATTCCAAGATTGACATTATTTCCTGCAAATTCAAAATCTAAAATATCCACATCGAATGTTGCTATATCCTTAAATACATCTGACAATATTCCGCAGACATGCATTCCCAATGGAACTTCAAGCCCATCCTTGATGATTCCAATGGCTTCACGGGCAGTTTTCATGTCAACCATGCTTGTTGATAGGAACGGTTCATCCAGTTGAATATATGCAGGCTGAACCTTTTTTGCAATGGCATCAGCTTCACCCTTTAAAGAATGTGCCAGGTCAATTATTGCATCTTCCTTGTCTTTATAAAAACCAGTGATCCTTGAAGAGTGAACGATAGTGTTAGGGCCGGTGATGATTCCTTTTATTCCCTTGCCTTCAGGAATACTGCCTCCAAAATACTCTTTCATTACTTTTTTGGCATATTGCAAATCCTTAATTGAAATTTCCTGGGTGGGATTTCTGATTTTTGAAACAATAAAAGTGTTTCCATCCTCGATTTTCATTCCAGGAATGTAATTTGTAAAAATAGATACCATGTCACCTCTGACCTGACCGTCGGATATAATATCCACACCTGCATCAAGTTGAGCTATGACACTTGATTTAATAGCTTCCTTGAACGAATCATATGACCCCAAGGAGTTTAACAGTTTATCTTTAAAATTAGAGGGAGAGCTTTCCTCGGCAGGAAAACTTCCAACAACAGTTGATTTCATTTTTTGTTACCAGTGTCCAGTTTTCTGATTTTTTCAACTTCTTCTTCATCAATTGGCAATTCTACAACTGAAGTTCCATGGCAAGGTTTTGTGTATGGTAAAAATACAGTTCCTTTCTCATGGTCAAAACCGATTGGTATTGGTGGAATTCCAATGACTCTAACACCTAAAACCTCATCTCCAGGTTTTATGTAAACCAAATCATCAGCTTTATATCTAATAATCATTGCGCAATCTTTAAAACCTGCTTTAGATGCATGAATTTCATAATTATCTAATTGTTGAAGATAAGTATCTAAACAGAATGACATTTTATTCAAACTCCTTAATTGCTTTGTCAAATTTAACTTTAATCGGTGAAGGATTATGGAATGCCCTAACTGCAGTAATTACTGCATTGCTTCCGCTTTCTTCTATCATGTTAACGAATTCTGCAACTTCATCAGCATCCCTTGAAAATACAAGAGCCAATGATTTGCACTGCAATATCTGTTCGAAAGTTACGAAAAATGATGCTGCCGCATCTTTATGAACAAAACCGACTAATAAATCATAGTCTCCTTCTTTAATGTCACCTAAAGTTCTTTCCAAATCAACTAAATTAAGTTTATAAAAACCTTCAGGGTCAGATATTTTAACTAATTTAGCAGCTGCTGGATTTGCAGCTATTGTTACATCATAACCTAATTTTGTCAATTTGTTAAATACATAAACTGCCATAGGAGTTTGTGATGGAGTCTCAGGACATCCAAGTAAAACTAAAGCTTTCATATAACTACCTCTCTTATGATCTAGTTTTAAGCGATACCACATTCGCTAAAATCAGTGCACCAATAAACATGAATGTTAAAAGCGCCATACCATTGATTGTCCTGTTGAATATAAACATACCAATTAAAGCTTGAGAACAGAATGCTGCAAGTGCACCAGTTAACAATACCTCTCTTCCCAAGTATTTTTTATTATTTTTCTCTCTTTTTTCTCTGTAAATGGTCAATATTTTAAATCCTATGATGATTGTACCAAGTACAAATACCATCAATCCTATCAGACCCAAATATCCAAAGTCAAATCCATATCCAAAAATACCTGGAAGCATATAATCGATTGTATCTTTCTGGTTAACCAATATACCGAAAAACATTGGGAAAGGCAAACCAAAGAATAAAACCAGTTGCATTGGCAGTGTAATGTACCCTTCAGCAAATGCCGTACCTTCCGCACCCCAATATGATGCATTGGCACTATGCCCTATCAGTTGGATATTGCTCAATACAGTTTTAATACTGGAAAGGGAATATTGTTCAATTCTAACCATCCTTAACACTGGAGAGAAGATTGTCATTCCGGTTACACGTGCGACAGCTTCCAGTAATAGAAAACCTACACCTGCAGCTCCGAAAAACATTAAAATTCTTTTTCCGGTTAAGAAAGATTTTTCCCTGAATGATTTTGATATGATTAAATAACCTAAGAACAATCCTAAAATCCATAATAATAAGAAAGATCTGTGCATTAATCCACCGAATACAGTAATTCCTATTATGAATAATATAACGAAACGTCTTAAAGGCCTTATATCAACACCCGATTCTTTCATGACCTTCAGCGATGCTAAAGCCGCTACAGCACCTAAAAGCGCAATTGGACCGAATGGGTGAGTAAATTCCGCCTGACTGGATGATATTATCAAAAGAAGAATATCCGCTCCGAAAATTACTGTAAAACCACCTATAATAAACAGTGATAAAAAGGTGACTACACTTAATGATAATGGGATTAAGTTAAGACAAAAGACTAATGTCACAAACAACATTACTCCCATTTCTACAATTAACTGTAAATGATTTTGCGCAATTAATAACATATTATAATCACAATTCGTTCTTTATTTAAAAAATGGACTGACCGGGATTTGAACCCGGGGCCTCCGCCATGCCAAGGCGACGATCTACCATCTGAGCTACCAGCCCAAAAAAAGTTAATTCAAATATCAAATATAATATTTGAACTTAGTACTATATAATTATTTTCCATTTTTTGCCAAATCATATAAGTTGTCTATGATGACCTGGAACAAATCATCAGTTTTTATATCGACAGGTTCATGTGGATTTACAATAAAGTCCAATGCCTGATTAATAACATCATCAGTGTCAACTGACCTGTACATCAAACCTTGATTGATGTAATACTGATCAACTGATAATGTTTCTCCAGGATAGCATGAAATTACTGGAGTCTGCAAAATTGCAGCTTCCCTATTCATTGTTCCACCAGCACCTATGACCAAGTCAGATTTTTTAATTATGCTGGATGTGTCAACAGGAGGTTTTAATATATGAACATTGTCAATGCCCTCAAAGATTTCAGCCTGTTCCTTGAATCTAGGAAGAACCAGAATATTGGCCACGTTTTTTAGCTCATCAACAATCGGAGACAATACAGATTTCCTGCAATCCGCATCAAGGTAAGATGCAAGTGAGGGTTCAGGCCTCATCAGAATTGTCTTTTGATGTTTCAAATCCAAATCCAAATCATTGAAAACATTATCATTATATTCAAAACTTTTAAAATGCATTAATTCAGAGGTTCCATTATAGGATATGATAGTATTTGGGTCCGCTCCAAATTTCATTAATTTCCACATGTCTATGATTTTAGGAGTAATTATTCTATCACATAACGGAAGTGTCAATTTATTGGCTGCAAGAGCATGTTCGTTGTCTAAAACGTACAAACTTGGGATTCCCAGACCGAATGAAATTCTAGGAAGCTCAATAGAATGCTTGCTAAGGGCAACATCCACCTTTTCATCATGTATAATATCAACAAGATTATAAACTCTTGAAGTACTTTCCCTCAATTTATCATACAGACTGACTCCATGTTTTCCGACAGATATGAAGTCAATGTCATACATTTCCATCAATTTATGGATATCTCCAAATTGTCTTGCTGTAACAATCACATCTTCGCCTTCAGCTTCCAGATATTTGATGACATCCTTAAAGAACCTTACGTGAGGCGCATTAGAGATATCTATCCATACTTTCATGAAACCACCTTACTTGAATAATTTTAATTATTTTTCTTTTCTTCAATAGCTTGAATAATTTCATCCAAACCATTACCATCTTTTAAATTAGATGTAATGACCTTAACGTTAGGGTTTAATTTTTTAGCATCAGCCACCATCTTGTCAACATCAGCACCGACAGCTTCAGCCAAATCAATCTTATTGATAACAATTACATCTGATGTTTGGAAAATTATCGGGTGCTTTTCTACGGTGTCGTCTCCTTCAGTGACACTGACGACAACAATTCTCATGTGTGAACCCAATTCAAAGTCAACAGGACAAATCAGATTACCCACATTTTCAATGATTACTACATCCAAATCTTCCAATGGCAAATCATGAAGTCCATGACCGACCAAATGTGCATCAAGGTGGCATTCTTTACCAGTATTTAATCCTTCTACAGGAACATTGTGTGATTTGATACGTTCTGCATCGAATTTAGAGATTACATCCCCTGCAAGAACACCAATTTTATAATCGGTATTGTCGATGATTTCTTCAATCAATGTTGTTTTACCGGATCCTATCGCTCCTACAAAATCAACACAGAAAATTCCATTATCTTCCAAGTTTTTTAAGTTTTTGTCAGCTAATTTCTTATTAGCGTCCATGATATTTTTTTCTATTTCAACATCAGCAATCATATGCATAGTTTTCACCCTATTCTAGTTAGTTATCATCAGGTTTTTCAATAACAATATTTTTAACAACAATATCTCTTCCATTGAGAATTTCAACAGCTAAACTATCACACTCAGGACATTTAACCATTGGAGCATAATGATCCTTATCATCAAGTATTGCATCTCCATGGAATCCACAGTTAGAACAATCGACCTCTACAGGAATTTCGTCGAATATTATTTCAGCATCTTCAACAATAGTATTTTCCACCAAAACTCCTAAAATAAACTTCAATTGTTCAGGATTAACCATTGCCAATCTACCAAGTTCAATAGTAACTTCATTAACTTCAGTAGCATTATTCGCTTCTGCAGTGTCTATAACCGCATTAATAATACCTTGAGCCATAGATAATTCGTGCATTTTATTTCTCCTCAAATAAATATCAATATTATAATTATGATTTTAAGTATTAATAAAAGTATTTACTATTACATTAATGTTAAAGTAATACTTTGAAATTTATAAAAATATTACAAATGTTGCTATTAACAACATTTAAATAATTCATCAAATAAAAATTACTATAATTATTATTTGGAGATAGATTATGACTTACAAATCAAAATTTGGTTTTGGATGCATGAGGCTTCCGCAAACCGATGCAAATGACCCTACAAAAATCGACCAGGAACTGTTCAACGAAATGGTTGACATTTACATGGAAAAAGGATTTAACTACTTCGATACATCATATGCTTATCACAACGGAACAAGCGAAGATGCCATAAGAAAGGCAGTAGTTGAAAGATATCCTCGAGAATCCTTTCAAATCTGCGATAAAATGCCAACATGGGCATTGACATCAGAAGAGGACAATGAAAAGTATGTCAATGAAATGCTTGAAAGATTGGGAATCGACTATTTTGACGTGTTTTTCATACACAACATCAATGTTCCATGGTTAAAACTTGCTGAGAAATGCAATACCTTTGAATACCTTAAAAAGATGAAAGAGGAAGGAACTGCCAAAAAAATCGGTTTCAGCTTCCACGACAATGCAAAATTATTAAAAGAGGTTTTAGACAAGTATGGAGATGTGCTGGACGTTGTTCAACTGGAGCTTAATTATCTTGATTGGGAAGACCCTGCAATTGAAGCCCACAAATGTTACGACTTATGTGTTGAACACGGAATTGACGTTTATGTGATGGAACCTTTGAAAGGTGGAGTTATTGTAAATTTACCTGAATCCATCCAAAATGACTTTAAAGAGTTTAATCCTGATAAATCAATTGCAAGTTTTGCATTAAGGTTCTGTGCATCACTTGAAAACGTCAAAATTGTGTTAAGCGGAATGAACAAGATGGATGATTTAATCGATAACTGCAATACATTCGAGAATTTTGAAGTATTGAGTGATGAAGAAAATGAATTTTTACAGAAAATGGCTTTGAAACTCAATGAAATAGTGGCAGTTCCATGCAGCGAATGCGGATACTGCATTAAAGCATGTCCTGAAATGATTCCAATTCCAGAATACTTTAACTTATACAATACAAGTAAAATTCAACCGGAATCAAATATCTACAGATTATACTTTAATAAATTGGGAGAAGAAAAAGTACCTGCCGACGAATGTACCTACTGCGGAACTTGTCTAGACCACTGCACACAGCAAATTGACATTCCGGAAGAATTAGAAAAAGTTTGTGAACACTTTGAAGAAGGTTTTACACCTTACGGATAATTAAACCACTCTCATCTTTAACTCCTTAACCATTTCACCATTTTTATTTATTTTTGATGCCTTTTTATAATATTCCACCGCTTTTGGAAAAATTCCGGAATTGTAATAAATCAAACCCATCAATGCCAGAGCATCAGCATTCCTGTCATCAAAGTCCAAAATCTTTTCAAGCAACTCAGATGAAGTTTCCAAATCGCCCTGTTCATACAAGTCATACGCCTCTTCATACATTACTTCAATGTCATCCAAAGATTCAACTTCAACATCAGCCTCTTCAGCTTTTGGCTTTGAAGAAAGCAGAACATCCAGCTCATTAGCTGTTTCATTTGACCTGTCCAAGGACAATGCCTTTTTAACAAAATATAATGAAATATCCTTCTGTTCCTGTATATACAATATCTTAGCCATTAAAGCAAGTGAATTGACATGTTTTTTATCGATAGCTAAAATATTGTTTAAAATGTCCTTTGATGTTGAATAATCCCCATTATCAAATAAGTTTAAGGCCTCATCATATAACTCTTCCACATCATTGCCCTCAGTTTTTTCCTCTGAAGTTTCAATAATTTCCTTTTCAACAGTTTTTTCATTGGAAATTAATTTTTTCATGTAGTTGAGAATATATTTGGTTGCATTTTTGTGAAGTGGCTTGTTATCGTTTCCGCATTTTGGAGAGTAAATACAAGAAGGACATCCACTTTTACAATTACAGTTTTCAAGAAGATCAATTGTGGAATCAAGCAGGTCAACAAACACGTCAACAGCCTTTTCACAGATTCCAATTCCTCCAGCATAGCCGTCATAAATAAATATTGTCGCTTCCTGAGTGTCTTCATGATAATTTGTTGAAAGGCCTCCTATGTCAAACCTGTCACACATTGTATGAAGTGGAAACAGTCCAATTAATGCATGTTCTGCCCCATGAAGACCTCCGGCAAAAACCTCTTCCTCATTTGGAAACATGTCTTCAAGTGTGTCCTTTACCTGTTTCGGAATTGTGAACCATAAACCCTTGGTTGTGAACTTCAAAGGAGGTAAATCAAGAGGATATGTTCCGATAGCCTTTGAAAATTGCATCTTTTTATACTTGAAGTAATCTTCACGTACAGTCAGCTCGCCAAAATGAATAGTCAGACCACCATACCTTGTTTTGGAAATTTTCCTTTCAATGTTGATGTCTGTCTTGTTTAATACCATAGTATGGTAATCAACTGTCTTTTGACTTACATTGACAAATCCGTTTTTTAGATTGACACCATTCACGACATAGGTATCGCCCTTGTTGATGAGAATCGCACCTTCATGGGCTTCCCTATAAACCTGTGACCTTTCCATTGTCTCAAGCAGCCTTCCGTTGTTCATAACTTTAAATTCCTGGCCTGAAATCTGGTCAAGGGAATGGTCCATGGCAGGATTGTCATCATAAGGATACATGTAATCGCCACGGAAATTCCTATGCAGGTCCTTTTTTAAAACCAAATCATCCAAAATTTTCTCATCTATTCCAAAGTATTTTTTAACTTCACCCTTTTTAATTGGCAATTCCTTTGCGGAACAAAGTATATGTGCTTCCTGTAAAATAGGATTTGTCAAGTCGATAATTGCATTTTCATGAGGCTTATCAAAGAAAAACTTAGGATTGTTCATGAAATACTGGTCAAGCTGATTTTCAAAAGCAATTAAAACAGCCAATGATTTTTGATTGCTTCTTCCTGCTCTACCTGACTGTTGCCATGTGGAAATCATGGTTCCAGGATAACCTGAAATAATTACCGCATCAAGCGATCCGATATTGATTCCCAATTCCAGTGCATTTGTACATGTTACTCCCAAATATTTTCCGCTTTTGAGACCCTCTTCGATTTCACGCCTCTCCTGAGCCTGATAACCCGCACGATAGGCAGCAATCCTATGAGCCAGTTTACCCTTGATTTGGGTCATGTCCTTTTTAGCCCACATTGCAATCAGTTCAGTTGTTTTCCTTGAAACTGTAAAACACAATGTTTGAATTCCCTTAAGCATCATGTAAATAAAAATGTTTTCAGTTTCCATGTGAACAGAAGGTGCATTCTGCATGTTAACCTTGTTTCTTCGGTAGTTTTTAAAGGGATTGTATAAAATAAAGTCCTTTTCACCGCTTGGAGATGCATCTTCATCAACCAAGCTGAATTCTTCACCTGTCAGTCTATTGGCCAACTCCAACGGATTTGCCAGGGTAGCGGATGATAAAATAAATTGAGGATTTGAACCGTAAAAGTTAGCAATTCTCTTCAATCTTTTAATTAGGAATGCAACATTGGACCCGAATACCCCTTTATAGTAATGTGATTCGTCAATGACAATATATTTCAGGTTTTTATAAAATCGACTCCATTGATGGTGCCATGACAAAATTAAATGCAATTGGTAAGGGTTTGTAAGAACTATTCTAGATTTTTCACGAATTCCCTTTTTATCCGCTCTTGGAGTGTCCCCGTCATATGTTCTTGGCTTTATGTCGATTTCAAGTTCCCTTTCAAGATTTTCCAAAACGTGCAGCTGGTCATTTGACAGTGCCTTTGCAGGATAAATGTAAAGTGCAGTTGCCTCCATATCCTCAATCATCGTTTCCATGATGGGTAAATTAAAGGCTAAGGTCTTACCGGATGCAGTTGGAGTTGTGATAATGACGTTTTCATTGTTTTTAATGGCCTCATAAGTTTCAGCCTGATGAGTATATAACTTAACGCCCCTTGAATCCAAATATCTGATAATTTTTTCATTTAGATTATCGACTTTTTTAAAACTAGCTTTTTTGGCTGGTATTGTCTCAACATGTGCAATATTATCCCTATAACGGACATCATTCTTAAACATATCAATATTGTTAGGCTCAGACATAATAACAGCTCAATAAAATTAACAAATATATTTTAAATCGAAATAATATTTAAAATATTCGTTATTTTTGAAAACAATTCCATAAGAAAAAAGAAATATAACAAAAAAGTTAGGAAAATACCATTTCCTAACTTATTTATGCATATTATGGAAATTAAATTTCCACGATAATAATATATTTTTTCCAATTTATAATTGTTTTGATGAAAAAAATTCAAATAAATTTATTATTCATCAAATGCTCTCACAATTACTTTATTAATATGAATAAACCATAAATTAATTATTATAGATTAAGAGGGAAAAAATGATTTCATATGAAGAATTTGAAGACATTGTAGTAAATATACTCAAAAGAGATATTTCTTCAAATGAAGACCAGAAAAAAGCGATACTGTCTGAAAGCTATAAGTCCCTTTTTATTGTAGCAGGACCGGGATCTGGAAAAACAACAGTTATGGTGCTTAAAATATTGAAATACATATTTGTTGATGGAATTGACCCAAGTGAAATATTGGCTACAACATTTACAAGAAAGGCTGCCGAAGAGTTATATTCAAGAATTCTGGGTTGGGGAGATGAAATCAAAAACTACCTGACCAATTCTTTAGATGAAGATGACTTTGACGACATTTCAAAGATACTTAAAATTGAAGGAATCGATTTCAACCAGATAAACATCGGTACTACAGACAGTGTGGCTGAAGAGTTGCTTAGAAAATACAAACAACCCGGAGAAACACAGCCAGTTGTAATTGAAGACTTTGTTGCTAACTCCGCAATGATAAAAATACTCATTAAGGATGAGAAATATCTCAATAAGGACCTTGTGGAATATCTCAAGGAACTCAAGAGAATATCCAAACTCCAAGAGCCTGCAAAAATGAGTCAGATACTGATTGAAATCAAGAACAGAATTTATTATGACCAGGTTGACTTTGACGAACTTTATGCAAAGGCACAGCAAAATAATGGGGCGAAAATGGCTCTTGATTGCATTAAGGAATATGAAAACACATTAAAGGAAAGACATACCATTGATTTTTCCATGCTTGAGTCAACATTTCTTGATAAACTTAAAAACAATTATTTGGACGAATTTTTAGATGAAATAAAGATTGTTCTAATCGATGAATATCAGGACACCAATCTGATTCAGGAAGACATCTATTTCACAATTGCCGAATCAGCACTGAAAAATGACGGAAGCATTACTGTTGTAGGAGATGACGACCAGTCCCTTTACAGATTTAGGGGGGCCACTGTGGACCTGTTTACAAACTATAAGACACGTGTGATGCAACGTTTATCAATAGAAGTTGAAGAGATTAACCTCAAGACAAATTACCGTTCAACTGAAAACATCATCGAACATTGCAACAGATTTGCCGAGCTGGACAGTGAATATCAAAATGCAAGGGTTGAAAACAAACCAAAAATCATTGCTCCTGACTTCGAAAAGGAAAAGATGCCCATTCTGGGAATGTTTAGAAACAATCCTGAAATGTTGGCCCATGACCTTGCAAGATTAATCAGCGATTTGATCAACAAAAAAGAGGCTGAACTGAAAGTCCTCCAAGTTTTAAATGAGGATTACTACAAAAAGGTTAACGGAAACATTAGCATTGCGGAGCTGCAGAAGTTTAGGCAGCAAAGAATTCGTGAAGGCAAAAAAATCGAAAAAATCAAATTGAAACTAGACAGCGAATACGGTTCTGCTGCAGACATGGCAATATTATCATTTTCACCAAAGGAGAGAAGTAAAGGCTCAAGGTCATTCCTGCATCACTTGAGAAAAAATTTGAAACATGCAAGAAAGCCAATTGAAATGTTCAATCCGAGAGGAATAGAACTTCAGGATGTGGAACTTGTTGCCATCTTTTGCGGACTGATTTTGGAGTGTATTGACCCTGAAGGAGGAATACAGAAATCGGATAAAAGTATTCCAAAACTGGCGAAATACAACATGAATCGCTGGAGAGTGAAAGCTAAAGAATACATTAAATTAAACCCTGAGCCACACCATCCAATGGATTTGAATTCATTTGTTACACGCTGGCGAACCAGAAGACCTTACCCCGAGGTTGATGATAAAGGCAAAGAAAACAAATGGCCAAAGCAGGCCAGCCTAATGGAACTTGCATATAAACTAACCACCTGGATAGAACCCCTTCAGGATGATGTGGAAGGAATCGTATACCTTGAGGCAATTACAAAATCAATTACACAGACAGGATTTTTCAACGAATACCACTCAACAATATCATTTAAAAGTGATATTGATGTAAAAA
>JAFUIW010000036.1 GCA_017473945.1 Methanobrevibacter sp.
ATTATTCAGGAGACGAACAATTCCATCAGGAGGTCTATGATTACTTCCAAAAATTAGACACTGTAGAGGGTCAAGATAAAATTGTTGTGGATACTGCGGATATAATTATTCAGAATGCAATGGCATCTGTAATGTATGGATTAGCCATCGTGTTAGCAGCTATGTTAATTATAACGCTGCGGATAAAAAATAAAAATATTAAAAAACAATGAGAGTTCATCTCTCATTTGCCTTTTTTTTTAAATGCTTTGGGTGTTGGCAGAAACTATTGAGTTTTGATTTAATAGTATAGAATAAATTTCACTAAAAGTAGTAGATATTTTTGAAGTGTATTATGCCAACAGCAACATGAAGTGGGTCAAAAGGAATCAAAAATTGCATAATCCTGATTCTCCTTTGTTGATTGGTGATGTTAAAGATGGGGATGTTGTAAAGGAGGTTAGAGAACATAGTTTCATTGAAACTCACGAAAAGTTCTACCACTTATGCATATTTTCAATCAACTTTATACAAATATTTTGAATTAATTTTCATGAAAAGAAAAAGTAGCTATTAATTATATATAATTTAAAAAAGTAAAATATTATTAATTAACATAATTGAGGTATTATATGAAAGGCGATGTATATTATGGAAAAGGTATAAGAGAGTTAAAAGACAGCCATCCAGATTTATTTGATTTAGTTTCTAACATTAACGAAACTGTATGGGACGGTAAGGTTTTAGATTACAAAACTCAAAAATTAATAGCTATTGGTATTACCGCTTCCCGTGCTGATCCAAGAGCTACCAAAAAACAAATGAGAAGTGCAATTGAAGTATTGGGCATTACTAAAGAAGAAATAGTTGATGTATTGAGGGTAGTATTATTAACCTCAGGTATGCCTGCATTTTCCAAATCACTTCAGATTTTAAACAGTGTAACTGAAGCTATTGAAGAAGAAAGAGAAGATAAAGCTTAAATTTTCTCTTGCTATTTTTTTCTTTTTTTAAATTAAGCAATAATTTGCCTTATCATTAGGGCAATGCAGAATCCGATAAAGAGAATCATTCCGGGGTTTGCAAGTACTGTCTTTACCGGTTCGGCCAGGGTTATTTTTCCTGAAATCTCATTTAGGTCAATGTTTTTGTAGTCTTTCAATATTTTTATCAGAGCTATTAAAAATGAAACAAGTATTATCATTATATACACTAAGACGATAACCAGGTCAAGAGGAGGAATAGGTCCGGAAATTATGTTTTGTACGCTGCTTATGACAAACAGGCTAACGACAGACCCCATCAGGTTGACAATTATGTGAAGCAGGATAGTATATTTAATTTTTCTTGTTTTGATGTAAATGTATGCGAAAAATCCTCCCAACATGAATGCATAGAAAAACTGGTTCAGATTGCCATGGAACAGTCCAAATATTAGTGCTGATAGGAATATTGAGACTTTAGCTCCGTATTTAATTGTTCTGTCAATTAAAAATTTTCTAAAAATGATTTCTTCAAATATCGGTCCGATAATACTGATTAACAGTAGATTCAACCATAAATCTGTTGAATTTAGTAGGGTTTGCACGGGATTTGACACGTCCAATGATGTAAACAGGTTAATAAGTGTAGTGATTGCCAGTCCTATGATGTTTCCTGCCCACATTAACGTTAATGTTATTGCAATGTAGGTCATGAATGTTTTAATTGTTAACGTGTCTTTTTCCGGTGTTTGTGAGTCCAGTTTTTTCATCAGATAGTACAGAATAGGGAATGGCAGGACATAGTTGCAGATTGCTGATATTATTGTTAATGAGTTGAAATCGTTAATAAAATCATAATTAATCGCTCCAAGTATGTTTATTAGGATAATCTGGATGATTATTGCAGCAATTGCATAAATTAAGTATGTGAATCCCACCTTTGAGAAAAATTTTTTATCAGCATTCATAAGCTCACTAAATTCTATTTTTTGTTGTATGTTACTATTTAGTTTTACCCGTTAAAAATTTAGGTATTCCAAAATATTTATATAATGTCATGAACAAAATTAGGTATACCTAAAAATGAGGCGTGTAAAATGAGAGGTAGACATGGTGGGGGCCATTCTTCAATTGGTCTGGAATTGGGTATGCACTTGTTTTCTGAATTTCTAAGGTCATCACACAAAGCAAGATGGCGAATAGGCAATGACATTCATAAATGCACATTATGTGGAAAATGCGAATTTGTCTGCCATACTAATGCAATCACCGTCAGCAGACACAATAAGACCTGGACATTGAACAACAGGCGCTGCAATCAGTGTCTTCAATGCTTGATGAAATGTCCTACACGTTGCCTGACACAGGTCAGATTATAATTTTAGGCTCACTAAAATTCTTTATTTTCAATTCTTTCTATTTTTTTGATTTAACTAAACTATTTTTTGACTATCAAAAATTATTTTTTCGTTTAGCTAAATCTAATTGTTTGTTTAGCCTAAAAAAGCTCTAAAAATCGAATACTTTAAATATAATGAACTAGTTAATGTAATATGTCAAATGATTCAGTAACCAAATTGGGGATGTAAGTGGTACTGGGTTATTTATTGCATAATTGATCAAATTACTTTTTCTGAGCTTTAAGTTAAATTTGTACAATATTGGATTATCTTTAGGTTTACCTAAAATATATATAATATTGTTTACATATGTAATGATGTAATAATTTAGTTTTACCTAAATTATTTAAATTAAATTAAAAATTTTTTTTAGGATGGTATAAAATGAGACGTGAAGATATAATTAATACTTGTGTAGAACATAAACATGCTTTAATTTTTGCAGCAGGAATCGCAACAGCTATTATTGGTAAAAAAATATTAGAATCTGACGCTGTTAAAGATGCAACTACCCAAGGTATGGCTGCTGTAATGTCTGCTAAAAAAGATGCAGAAGAATGCTTCCAAGACATGAGAGAAAACGCAGAAGACATTGTTGTTGACGCTCACGAAGAAGACAAAAAAGAAATTTACGTAGAAGCAAAAGAATAGATTGATTTTTATAAGGTAATAAAAATGAAATATCGAGTAATGCATGATAGCGGACCTCGTTTAAGGGTTCGTTCAGGCCAATGGGCTTTCACAAAAGAGGAAGGCTATGGTCTCGCTTCATTACTTTTGGATCAAGATTTTATCCATGACGTTTTCACATCACACCGTAACGGCAGTATTACAATATACTATGACGGCAGTGTTGAAAACAAACAGAAAATATTCAAGATTCTAAATGGAATAACCATTGATGATTTATTTGAAGCTGAACCAACTCAAACCCAGGTTTCAAAAGAAATCACAGACGATTTCTATTTAAAATTGGCTAAAATGATTGGACGCAGATTGCTTGGAAGATGGTTCCTGCCACTTCCGATTAAAAATGCATTGACAATTTACCGTGCAATCCATTATGTTTGGGAAGGTTTAGACAGTTTAACTGATTTCCGTATAGATGTGGCTTTACTTGATGGTGCTGCAGTTGCGGGTGCCCTGTTACAAGGACAATATCAACCTGCAAGTTCCATGATGTTCTTGTTGTCCATCTCCGACGCTTTAGAAGACTACACAGTACAAAAAGCTAAAAGTACTCTAAAAGACAGTTTAGCTTTAAATATTGATACAGTTTGGGTAGTCGGAGACGACGGTGAAGAAAAACAAGTCTCAGCTATGGATATTGACAAAGGAGATAAAATCAAAGTCCACATGGGTGATGTAATCCCTGTGGATGGAAAAGTAGTCGACGGCGAGGCAATGGTCAATGAGGCTTCAATGACTGGAGAACCTCTAGCAGTTCACAAGGCTGAAGGCAAAACAGTTCACGCTGGAACAGTTATTGAAGAAGGAAACATTGTTGTTGAAGTATATTCAATGAACAAGGAAACCAGATTAAATAAAATCATTGATCTGATTGAAAACTCAGAAGATTTAAAAGCTGAAACTCAAAGCAAGGCAGAAAAGCTTGCTGATTCAATCGTTCCGTACAGTTTCCTTGCAACAGCATTGACATATCTGATTACAAGAAATGCATCAAAGGCACTGTCCGTATTGATGGTTGATTTCTCATGCGCAATCAAACTGACAACTCCTCTATCCATCATATCTGCAATGCGTGAAGCATCAGACAACAGAATGATGGTCAAAGGAGGTAAATTCCTTGAGGCATATGCAAATGCCGACACCATTGTATTCGATAAGACAGGAACCCTAACCAACGCAACACCTAAAGTTGTGGAAGTCATTCCAATGTCTAGAAGATACAAACGCAATGACATCCTGAGAATGGCAGCATGTATCGAGGAACACTTCGCACACAGTATCGCTACAGCCATTGTAAAACAGGCTGAAGAGGAAGGTCTCAAGCATGATGAAGACCACAGTGAAGTTGAATACATTGTGGCCCATGGTATTGTAACTGAATATGACGGTAAACGTGCAGTTATTGGTTCCAGACACTTCCTATTTGATGATGAAGGCGTTAAACTGACAAAAGCTCAGGAGAAAAAGGTTGAAAAAGAGGTAAAAGAACATTCTGTTGTTTATCTTGCAATCGATGGAAAACTTGAAGGACTCATTTGCATTGACGATCCTGTGCGTGAAGAGGCAAAATATGTCATTGAAGAGCTAAAATCATTAGGCATTGAAAATGTCATCATGCTTACAGGAGACAGTGAAAGCGGTGCCAAGGCAGGAGCTAAGGCATTGGGCATCACAGAATACAGGTCACAAGTGCTTCCTGAGGACAAGTCAAGAATTGTTGAAGAGCTTAAGGCAGATGGCAAAACAGTTATCATGGTCGGAGACGGTATAAATGATTCACCTGCTCTTGCGGCTGCAGATGTGTCCGTTTCTATGAAACATTCATCTGACATTGCCCGTGAAGTTGCAGACATTTCATTGCTGTCCGATGATTTGTATGATCTTGTAACACTTAGAAAACTAAGTGTCGGAATGCTTGATAAGATCAACTCCAACTACCGCAACATTGTGGCCGTAAACGGTTCTCTTCTGGTTTTAGGTGTTATGGGTGTAATTCCACCGTCAACATCTTCAATGATACATAACTTATCCACAATGCTGTTCGGTGCTATGAGTACCAAATCTGTTTTGACAGATAGGGATTTATCAAATGATATTGAAGTAGAAGCTATTGAAGTAGCTGACGCTTCATAATTTTTTTTCTTTTTTTTTCTATTTTTGAATTTTGTACATTATTTTTTGAAATTTTTCCTGTAAGTTTATTACAGATTAGTTCTATAAAGTAGAATTAATTAAATGTAGGAGGGAAAAATATGGCAAATCCAATTGTTGCTGCAGTAGCATCATTTATTATCCCAGGTATAGGTCAAATATATGTTGGGGAAACTCAAAAAGGTATTATATTTCTTGTAATTGCAATAATACTATTTGCACTTGGATATCTGATTACAGATTTAGCTGTTGCTATGGTATTATCAATCATTAGCTTAATATATCGTTTATATGCTGCATATGATGCATATCAAACTGCAAAATACTAGTTCTATTTTTTCTTTTCTTTTTTTTGTTTGGGCTCTTTTAAAATTAGTTTTTTTTAGGTTTGGTTTTAAATCAAATGTTTTCCGCAGTACTCAATAAAAAAAAAGAAGAATGTTATAAAATGTTTTCATAAACATCTTTTTTACGATTTTGGAAGAATTTTATAACAATAGGTACAATCAATATTACATAACATGGGAACATGAAAAAGTTCAGGAAGTTAGCCATTAGAGGGTCAAAAGAAGCTTTAATCAAAGGATATAAAGCATACATCAAAATCATGTAACCTATATAAGCGCCACCTATTCTTAATAATTTACAGTCAAGGGGTCCGTCACTAGTGAATTTAATGAATCTTCTCTCAATTACCCATGGAACTAATATTCCAATTGTAAATCCGACATCTTTATATGCATCAATAGCCATTTTTGCGGGATCAACTATTAATTTGCCTGCACTGTCATAATCCATAGGATAAGATTTGAATGTTGCATATACTAAAAGCAAATGGATAATAAAATGCCCGCACCTAAAATAATCAAATCAAAATTAGGGTTGTCCTCTAATTTATCAAATAATTTGCCAACAATAAATAATATTATTAAAGAGATTATAAATGCGCCTATGACGTTGGATAAATAATGCACACCGAAGTAACAGCGAGTAAATGCCATTAATACAAGACAGAAAATGAAAAAGAATTGCAATCCTTTTGTAATATTACCTTTAATGATAGGTCCGATAAACAGTATTGTTCCGGAGGTAATGTGTCAGCTTGGGAAAGAATATCCTGTAGCTGTTTCTAAAGCCTTTTCATAGGGATGAATATTGGAATCAGCCATCCATGGAAGGTATACTCAGGCTGTAAGTTTTGCAAAACTGTTAGCCAAACGAGAAAATGATAGTGATACTAACAAGTATTCCCCTAATTTTTTATCGTAACTCCAATAAATTATGGCAATTAAAAACAAGATGATAGGTAAGTTTCCAAAGTTGGTACAATTCATGAAAAATGTATTTAAAGGAACTCCTACTGATTCACGTATTCCCTAAAGAAATAACAAAAACATGGTATCTAAAATTTTTATCACCAAATAAATATTCGATAGTTATTTTATAAATATTTTTATATATTTCAGTTTTTTTTTTTCGTTTTTTTAATACCTTTCTAACCCTATCTGTCTTTTTTTGTCATGTTTTTCTATACTTTTAAATTCAAAACTATTTTTCATCAAAAAATTTCAAGTCAATAAATTTATTAGCACATCTTTGTTTGATTTTTTTTAAAGTTTTTATATGATGTTAACATAACTATTAATGTATAAAAATTTTAATTAAGTGATGAAATGTTTGATAATTACAAGAATAAATTTGTCCCGATAATTCTACCAATAATTTTAATATTATTCTGGTATCTGATAACTAATGGGCTTGGATTGTTTTCTTCATATATTCTGCCGGGTCCTTTAGATGTTATAAATTCAGCATGGGTAGTTATTGAAAACGGAAAACTTCTAACAAATACCATTGACACATTATTTAAAGTATTTGCAGGTTTAATTTTGGCTTCTGTAGTGGCTATTCCTTTGGGAATATTACTTGGATGGTATAAGACTCTGGAAGACTTATGCACATTTGTAATAAGTATCCTAAGGCCGATTCCTCCTGTTGCATGGATTCCATTTTCAATCTTATGGTTCGGTATCGGAACCGTTCCTGCAGTGTTTATCATATTTATGGGATGTGTTTTCCCTATTTTGGTTTATACTATTGATGGGGTTAAAAGAACTGACAAAGTTTTAGTTGAATCTGCTCAGACTTTAGGCGCTAACGACTGGAATGTTTTAAGAAGAGTTGTAGTTCCTTCAACCGTACCGTACATTGTTTCCGGTTTAAAAGTGGGTATTGGAATTGCTTTGATGTGTACAATTTCAGCGGAAATGATTGGTTCAAGCAGCGGTTTAGGATACATGATTTTAACAGCAACAAACTTGTTCGATACAGGTACTACAGTAGTTGGGATGCTGGTAATCGGTTTAATAGGACTTGCTTTTGACTTTGTATTTACAAAAGCTCAAGATAGGATATTCTGGTAGGTGTTATGGATGTCAATTGAAGTTAAAAATATTAATAAATCCTTTGAAAGTAAAAAGACAGATAAACTATCTGTTTTGGAGGATATCAATTTAACCATTAATGATGGGGAGCTGGTTTGTCTTTTAGGGCCTTCCGGTTGCGGAAAGACCACTCTTTTAAGATTGATTGCAGGTCTGGACCATCCTACTTCCGGTGAGATTGTTGCCAATGGTGAAGTTGTCAAAAAGCCGTCCGGTGACAGGGCGGTAATCTTCCAGCAGTATTCCCTTTTTCCATGGCTGACTGTATTGCAGAATGTTACCTTCGGTTTGGAAATGACCAAGAAAGGATCCAAAGAGGAAAATGTCAAGGCTGCAGAAAGATATCTTCAAAGTGTCGGTTTAATTGACTTTAAGGATAGCTATCCACATGAACTTTCAGGTGGTATGAAACAAAGGGTTGCAATTATTAGATCCTTGCTTAATCATTCACCTATTTTGCTTATGGATGAGCCGTTTTCTGCATTGGATATGCAAAATAGACACAAGCTTCAAGAACAGCTTATTGGGGTTTGGAAAAGATTTGAAAACACAATTGTTTTTGTAACCCACGATGTCGATGAGGCAGTATATCTTGCGGATAAAATCGTAATACTCGATAAAAATCCTGGCCGTATTGCAAAAATAGTTGATGTGGATATCGAAAGGCCAAGAAAAAGAGAATCCAAAGAGTTTATTGCTCTTCAGGAATCTATCGTTGAAAATTTAAATATGGAAGAATAGTTGCTTAAACTATTGTTCTATCTCATTTTTTATTTTTAAAATTTCGTTTTTTATAATATTTGCGCATTTTTCATCATTTTCATTAATGCGCACTGTACACTCTGCTTTTAAATCATGTTCTTTCAATAATTGCTTCACATTTAAGTTATATTCTATTGTGGCATCTTTAGTTTTTAAAATAGTTTCAGGACAGCAATTTTCACATCCATTAACTGCAATTACTTTATTTTTTCTTGCAAGGTCAATGAATTTCTTAAAGTTTCCTCCACTTGCCACAACACAGCAGTATTCAATATCATCATGCTCTACAGACAAATCATAAACGCTTACACGGGAGACTTCACCTCGAGGATTCATTCCACTGCATGCACACAGTACGATTTTTTCATGCATATTATCACAATTTGGCTATTAAAGTTCCATAGTTTCCATTTTTTATTCCTTCATATACATAATCTAATGATTTTAGTATTGAAGTGTGCAAATCATAATTTTTACCGAGATATGCTGTAATTGCTGCAGATAAATTGCAGCCTGTCCCATGAAGGTTGTCGGTTTCAATCAATTCCTGCTTTTCAAGGGTAATGTTGCTGTCAATATTTATTGTGTTGATTCCGTCCAAATGCCCTCCGGTAATTAAGCTGTTGCATTTAATTTTCATGGAGGCTTTCATTGCATCTTCTTTATTCTTAATTTCCGTTCCAGTTAATTTTTCAGCTTCACTGACATTTGGGGTTGTTAAAATGGAATTTGGAAGCAGATATTTATTAAAAGCTTCTGCAATATCCTCTTTTGTCAGGTCTCCCCCTGATGTTGCAACCATGACAGGATCAACCACTGCCTTTAAGCCATATTCCTTAATCTTTTCAGAAACTAGCT
The DNA here is from genome assembly GCA_017473945.1 of Methanobrevibacter sp. Classification (GTDB taxonomy): domain Archaea; phylum Methanobacteriota; class Methanobacteria; order Methanobacteriales; family Methanobacteriaceae; genus Methanocatella. The sequence continues at coordinate 9,268 of JAFUIW010000036.1, forward strand.
TGATAATTTCCGGAGAGTACAGCATTCCAGTTTTGATAAATTCAATTTCATATGAATCCATAACTGAATCAATTTGTTCAGAGATGTATTCTGGTGAAACGGGCTGTGTTGAAAAGAATTTATATGGATTTTGAGCAGTTAAAGCAGTCACCACGCCACATCCATAAACTCCGATTGCCTGAAATGTCTTCAAATCTGCAAATAATCCTGCACCACCTGACGGGTCAACACCTGCAATGCTCATTACAATCATCTAATCAGCTCTTGTGACTTTAATTCTTTCGCTTCCTCTGAAAGGCTCAAATGTAACTTTCAGCTCTTTCAGAAATTGTCTGGTGTGTGTCTTTTCACCGTGAATCATGATTTCGCCCAAATCTTCGGCAGTATTCACGTCCAATGCCATAAACAATGAGTCATGAACCTGAGGATTTAATTTTTTCCTCTCAGCTGCATTTACATGTTCCTTATAGCTGAAACCCTCAAATCTGGTTCTGATGGCCATTGGTTTCATGATAATCATGTTTGTTCCGCCGCCTTTTGACGGAACAATTATGAAATCAAGGTTTTTGGATGCGTCAATCAGCATTTTGACATTGGTTTTTCCAATTAGCGGAATGTCTGAAGGGACAATCATTATTTTTCTAGTTTTTCCCTTGCAGTATTTCATTGCCTGTGTCAGTGCCTTGTTTAAGTTGGAGTTTTCATTTTCTAAAATTGTGTCTAAATTCAGGCTTTTAGCATAGCTTAAGACATCCTCATCACGACTTATTATGAAAATTTTGTCCACATGTTTTTTCAAGGTGTCGGTGACATCCTGAAGCATCACTTTCAGGAGCTTTTCCCTTTCTTCTTCTGAAAGAAAAGGGGACAATCGGGTTTTTGCGTTTTTGAACTTGCTGACGGGAATTATTGCATATATGTTATCCATATTATCACTAGTAAGTCTTAGCTATTAAAGCAACGTATTTGGCATCTTTACCGCTTGCAATGCATTTGCCTTCAGAGACTTCTTCCTGAATTCCTAAAACGTCATAACCTGTTTTTTCTTCAATTTCATGTCCGACTTCCTCTTCTCCGCACCAGTAGAATTTAACGACATTGCCTGATTCCACAAGTTCTGCAATTTCATCTAAGTTGTTTGCAAACTTGACATGTTCGTTTAGGAAATCCCATGCTTGGGAAGACAGGTTTTCGGAAGATTGATTTAACAATTCAATTATGTTGTCTGCTAAATTGTCATCCAGTGGAAGCTCTGTTTTTTCTTCAGTGTCTCTTGTCATTGCAATTGTGATGTTGTTTTCGAGGTCTCTTGGTCCGAGTTCAAGTTTTATTGGAGTTCCTTTGAGTTCCCAATCGTTGAATTTTTTACCAGGTCTGATGTCCCTGTCGTCAATGTTGGCTCTTAAGCCTGCATCTTCCAGCTGTTCTTTGATTTCACTGCATTTTGCTAAAACTTCCTTTTTTCCTTTTTTAAATAGAATTGGGATTATTGTTACTTGATTAGGTGATACCTTCGGTGGCAGGCGCAATCCCTTATCGTCTCCATGAATTCCAATTAATGATGCAATAACTCTGTCGGATACTCCTGCACAGGTTTGATAGACAAGTTTGTGTTCGCCATCCTTGTCTTCAAAGGTAATGTCGAATGTTTTTGCAAATGTTTGGCCTAGATTGTGGATGGTACCAATCTGCAGGGTTTTGCCGTTAGGCATAATAACATCAAAAGCCATGGTGTAGTCTGAACCTGGGAACTTGTCCCATTCAGGCCTTTTTGAAATCAAGTATGGAATTCCTAAATCGTCAAAGAATTCCTTATACATTTCAATGAAGTCCTGAATCTGTTCATCTGACTCTTCTTTGGTTGCGTGGGCAGTGTGGGCTTCTTTAAATGTAGTGATTTCCCTTACTCTGATTAAAGGTCTAGTGTGTTTTGTTTCATATCTGAAAGTGTTAACGATTTGATACATTTTTATTGGAAGGTCAATGTGGGTTCTAATCCATAAGGAATACATCGGATAGATTGCGGTTTCGCTGGTTGGCCTTAATGCCAGCTGTTCGTTCAATTCCCTTTGACCGCCTTTTGTAACCCAATACACTTCATCTTCAAATCCCTTAACGTGTATTCCTTCCTTTGCAAGTTCACTTTCAGGAACAAGCATTGGGAATAGTACTTCATCATGGTCCTTATCCAATAGTTTTTTAATAATGTTCATTGAATGTTTCCTTATCTGAAAACCATATGGTCTCCAAACTGCCATTCCCTTAATAGGATATCTTG
>JAFUIW010000037.1 GCA_017473945.1 Methanobrevibacter sp.
AATTATGACTTATTGAATTTCAACTCTGAAAAGGAATTTGACTATGACGACATAGTTATTGTGGGAATGCCTGTTTTTGCAGGAAGAATTCCAAAAAGTGGCCGTAAAAGATTAGAGAAATTCAAAGGGGACAATACTCCTGCAATAGCCGTTGTAAACTACGGAAATGCACATGTTACTGATTCATTGCTTGAAACCGTGGAACTGCTTAAGGAAAACAACTTCAATATTGTTGCGGCAGCTTCAACAGTAAGTCATCACTCAATATTTGACGGTGTTGCGCAAGGAAGACCCGACAGCAGCGACATTGAAAAGATAAATGATTTTTCTAAAAAATGTATGGAAAAAATAGAATCTGGCGAAAGCCTAAAAAGTGACATTCCCGGAAACAGGCCATACGTTGACTACAAACAGCTGCCGTTTGTCGTCGGGTGTGATGAGACCCTATGTGCATTCTGTTATGACTGTGTTTCAATCTGTCCTGAAAAGGCAATTCCTGATGACGATCCTGTAGATACAGACCTTGACTTGTGCTCAAGATGTACCGCATGCATACACATATGCCCGGAAGATGCGCGTATGTTTACAGGAAAAGCTTTTGAAACTAAAAAACCTGAGTTTGAACAGGCAAATAGTGAAAGAAAAGAGCCAGAATTCTATTTATAGGCTCATTCTCTTTTTGGCAACTGTTCTCACATATTCGTTTTCATCTGAAAGGGAAACTTCTTTCAATACCCTTTTACTTACTATTTTTTTACAGGCTGTTTCACGAACTCTCCATGATTCATCGTTTTTAACGACATTTGTCAAAAATTCCTGATTTCTCACAAGAGATACCGCCCTAACCGAGATATTTTCGGAAATTCCCTGCTCATAAATTTTTATCAGACATTTTTCAACTTTAATCTTATTTAAAGCTTTTAGGGAAAACTCCTCATCTTCATTTGCCAAAACAATTTTAATCAATGTTTCCAAATCAGTGATATGGTCCAATGTAGATTTTCTGATATCTCCCAGTTCGGCATTGTTCAATATTTCTATGTAATTTTTTTCATCACTAATGTGTTCCATAGCATCCAAGGCAACATCTTCATGAGTGGAATTGATTGCAATGTATGTGAAATCTTTTTCATCAGTTAAAGCAGGATTTGAAATAGCATGGGATCTCACATACTGGTCATCGTCAGTTAATGCAATATTAATTAGCTCTTCCACATTAGTTAAATTTTTAACAGCAATCTGGCGAACAAATGGATCATTATCGGAGCGTATGACCTTCAGCAATGTTTCATCATTTTCAATCTTTTTAACCGCTTCACTTCTAACAACACTGTCGCCATCTTTTAAAGCTATTTCTGATAGCAACTCCTCATCGTCAACTTTGTTTATGATATCCAGTTTGACATCGGATTTTTCGGATTCCATTGCAATATTTTTTAAAATACCCATATTGTCAATTTTACCAAAAATAATTGACCTTATTTTTGCATTGTCCTCAGTTATTGCAATTTTAGCTAGAGTCTCCTCATTTTTAATTTTCTTAACCGCAGCAATTTTTACACCCTCATCATTGTCTTCAATAGCTACCTTTTTAAGAATATCTTCATTGACAAACTTGTCCTTGTTTACGGCAGATTTTCGGATGGATGAATCTTTAGCCTTGAAAACTAAATCATACAATATTTCTTCACTTTCGATTTTTTCCAGGGACATCCTTCTGTAATTTTTATCAATTGCATTTATAGCAATGTCCTCAAGGGTTTTTTCATCAACAATCTTATTGAAAATTTCATCAACATTCCTGTTTTTCTTGGTGTTGATTACAATTTCAGCGATGGATTTGTTGTTTTCGCCAAGTCTCTCATAGGCAAAGCTTCTAACATCAAAGAACTTTGAGTTTTCGGCTGCATCCCACAACAAGTTTTCATCCTTGATTTTGTTAACTGCAATTAATCTGATAGCCCTGTCCTTAACATTTTTTGCAATATCCAATGCGACAAACTGGTCTGTAATTTTATCGGCAGCAACTGCCCTTTCAGTTCTGTCTTTTGCATTTATGGCAATGTCTTTTAAAATTAATTGGTCCTCATCGATTTCAATGTCTGTCGGAATCTCTTTTTTCTCTTTTTTTGTTTCTTTATTTTTAAATCTGTCAAAAAAACCCATGCTAATTTACTTCCCCATACATTTTCTCTAAAAAACTTGCAAGTGATACAATATCCTGACGGTTATGTTCTATGATTGGAACAATTGGACCGATATTTTGCTTGTCCAGGTAAGTATTATAATAATCCGGAATGTATTGGCCGGGAACATCCCCTTCCCTTTCAATGCCGAACAGTTCTCTTTCAATTGTTTGAAGTTGACAATTCGGCAAGTCATCTTTCCATAAGTTTTTGGCAAAATACATCAAATCCAGATGAGGTAAATCCAGATTGGCATTAATCCTATTATATAAACATCTGTTTTTAATGAATGGCACATCAAAACTTTTTCCATTAAACGTCACATGAACAGAATCATCATCCAGATGAGACAAATATGCTTCAATGACTGCACCCTCTTCATAAATATCCCTTAAAAAGTATTGTGATGAAATTATCCTATCTTTTTTGATTTCTGCAACGCCAATCAGTATTATTGGAACATTTGAAAGACCCAATGTTTCAATATCCATGAACTTGAAGTTTTCTCTATCGATTAAACTTATAGATTTAAGAACATTGTCCCTGCATTTCTTCGAATATTTATTGTTGTCCAATATCTCAATTATCTCAGCATATGACATATCATCGATATTGTCGATGAATTTTGTTGCAACATCACAGTATTTATCATGGTTTTTAAGCGATTCAATTGTAAAATATCCCTTATTTTTAAGATTTTCTTCTGTTTTCAACCCTATTTTTGGAAGCAACTTGAGATTGTTGTTGATTTGATTTTTAAAATTGTTATCGTAAATGTTAAAATCAATTTTTTCTTTAGAAACAATCTTTAACGTATCTCCGAAAGATGTTGAGCAAACTTGGGCATTATCAATTTCACTTAAGTTTTTGCCATCATAGTCATGCAAGAGTTGCAGTTTGTAATCCTTAAAATATGAACCAGATAGCTTCCTTGCATCTTTTTTTGCATCATCTGAAGGATTTATAGAAGCAATTGAATTTGAAAGAACTTTTCTTAAATATAACTCATGTTCACTGTAATTTGTCATCTAGATTAATTATATGATATCAATCAATATATATTTTTTTAATAAAGTATACTTGAATTTTTATAAATTATAAATAACTTTATATACTATTAAAACATAAATAAAACTTGGCTACAATGTAGCTAGAGAGATAGATTAAACAGCCAAATTTTTAAATTCATTTCTCTTAAGCTTGTATAAACAAGTTTGGGTAGCTATTCAAAATAGCTACCTAATCATCCCGTACTTTTTTTTAAAAATTATCCAATATTCAGTAAACTATATAAATTTTTCAAGTCAAACTATAAATTAAGGTTTGAATATGAAATTAAAATTAGCAATAATCTTGGGAATTCTCATATGGTTTATAACATTTGTGGCATCACAAATATTAAATCCAATATTTACCAATCATTTACCTCAAGTAAATATTATAGTTCCAATAGTTATAATTCTCACAACAGGGTTTTTTGGAATACTTTATATAAGAAATATTGATGAAAATGAGGTTATTGAAGGATTCCTAGCAGGAGTAATATTCATCGTGGTCGACATTATTTTAGATTTTATAATTCTAATTATACCACATACCCCGCATTTTATCTTTACAAATTACAGGATACATATTACTTCCACAGTTATTTTAACATTATTAATTACAACCTTTTTAGGATATCTAGCTCAGATGAATATTGATTTAAAATAAGGAGATACAATATGATACCAAAATCTCATCCACGTTACGAATCTCTTCTTTTAAGAGACAAAATTGTTAAAGCTTCTGAAAAAGGATATTTAGCAGACTCAGCAATGATTGCACATGGAAGAGGCGAAGCATTTGATTATTTAATTGGTGAAAAGACAACATACCCTGCAAAAAGGGCAATGTATGTTGCAGTAGCTGCACTTCTTTTATCTGACAATCCTGTAATTTCAGTTAATGGAAATGCTACCGCACTGGCTATCGATGAAATAATCGATTTTGCAAGAACAATTGACGCTAAAATTGAAATAAACTTATTCTACAGAACTGATGAGAGGGTTAAATTACTTACAACATTATACCGAGACCACGGATATAAAGAAATCCTAGGATCATTAGACGATGACATTAAATATTTAAATGACATTAAAAATAATCGGGCATCAGCAAGTAAAACTGGAATATATGCAGCAGACACTATTTTAATTCCTCTTGAAGATGGAGACAGAGCGGAAATCCTTAAAAAAAGTGGAAAAAACATTATTACAATTGATTTGAATCCACTATCTCGAACCTCAAAAATGTCCGATGTTTCCATAATGGACAACATCGTAAGAGCAATACCATTTATGACAAAAATCGCTGAAGATTTGAAGACACAGGACAAAAAAGTCTTAATAGAAATGGTAAATGAATTTGACAATGAAGAAAATCTTAAAGAATCAATCGAACAGATTAAAATAAAATAAAGATGATAAAAATGCAAGTAATGGGTATATCTGGAATGCCAGGATCTGGAAAAAGTATAGTGTCTGACATGGCTCAAGAAAAAGGAGCAATCATCATTAGTATGGGAGACATCATAAGAGAAGAAGCTAAAAAAAGAGGCGAAAGCACTAAAGATACAGCTCAAAATTTAAGAAAAGAGTTTGGTGACTACATCGTTTCAGAATTAACTATCGAAAAGATTAAAAAATTAAGCGAAACTGAAGAGGACAATCTAATAATGATTGAAGGAATCAGAAGCCACCACGAAGTTGAAATGTTTAAGGAAAACTTTGAAAACTTTATAATCCTTTCAATATTCGCAAATCCTACCTTACGCTTCGAAAGATTGAAAAAAAGAATGAGAGAAGACGATTCCCAGGACTATGAAGGATTTCAGCAAAGAGATTACAATGAATTAAATTTTGGAATAGGCAATGTAATCTCCCTTTCAGATAAACTTATCATTAACGAAAGCGACATCGAATCTTTCGAATCAAAAATTAGCGAATTTTTCGAAGAAATTAACTTCTAGTTATTTTTCTTCCAAAACGGCATCTTCAATTATGTAAACACCACTGTCATGATGCCATTCTTTTCTATCTTTTAATATTTTTAATCTCTTTTTAAAAATAGGTCCGTCAATAGCCAATGTTTCGGCTTCACCGCCTTCAAAGGCTATATCCACATAGTATTTTTCATTGAGTTTTACAAGCTCATCAATAGCTTCATCATCAATCAGACGACCCAGCCATTTTTCATCCAAACCCCAGGCAGCAACTCCACTGATAATAATTTTAAAACCCAAAGAAACAATCTCCCGCATATATTCCAATTCATCAACATGCCAATACGGAGAAATAATTTCCAAACCCACTTGCGAACCTAGTTTTTCAATTCTTGATTTTTGATATTGGGAGTAAAGCGCACCGGTATATATGCACTCAACACCTAAGTTTTTTAGATTTTCAAAAGCGGCCTTCAAATCTTCAAGTTCCTCTTCTTTAATACCATCAGTTTCAACAGACATTATTGGAATATCAAGGGCCTCTGCAAGCAAATCAGTGACATGAATATTAGGAACATGAAACATGTATGATTCATCATTGCGAGATTTCATAGAAAGAAGGAATTTTACTTCCTCATTTCTACTTAAAGCACAATACAATGCCATTGTACTGTCCTTACCTCCTGAAAACAATACAGCCGCATTCATAAAATTACCTTTTACGTTTTTCACCCATAAATTTCCTAAATCTTCTTGTGAAAACACCGAAAGAATCGAAATAAATTCCAAATAATGCAACAACAACACCGATAACACCAGTGATTGCTACAAACTGATAGCTAGGCATTAATGTTGAATTTGTATTATTCAAGGTATTTTGTACAGGCCCTTCCATTTTACTTGGAACTACACCATGATCAAGTAATGTCTGTTGGAAAGTATCTACTGAAGAAGCAGAAACAACAAGGACTGCATGCACTTGAGCATAGGAAAGTGACCCTCCATATACTAATCTGTACCAGTCAGAAAATGATTTTAATGCATCATATGAAGAGTAATTGTCTTCCAGTTCAATGTTAATTTTTCCGTCCTTGGACACATTATAATGTTTATAATGGGAATCTATATTTCCAACCACATAATTGAAGTAATCCATCTCCCTGTCATTAAATTTCCAAAGAGGAATTGTAATACTAGTCTCTTTAAATGAAATAAAACCTTCAGTATTGGACAGGTTTTCTCTTAATTCATTCATATTTATTGAAGATGACAAATCCAAATACATTGTTTCCTCATTACCCGGAACATTTTTTTCAACAGTACTTGCAACAGAAGGCATTTCCTCATAAATCGGCTCTAAGAAAAATGCACCGCCAATAGCACCTATTAAAAAAGCAACAACAAGCACTAACAAGATTTCTTTTTTGGGCATGTACTGTCTTAACATTCCAATTGAAAAAACAAATATCATCATTATAATAAATAAAATGATGTAAATAATTGCAATTATTATATCCATAAAAATTCACACGCCATTATCTATTAGTTTAAATATTTAAATTAACAATTTAAATAACTTTGTATAGATAATCGACTATCTTGGATAAATTGTCATGTACTCACTATTTAATGGCCATTCGATGACAACAGTATTTTTACCTTTAGATAATTTAAATGAACTTGCCTTCAATTTGGATTTTACAGGTATTTTAATTTCTTTATATTGATTGTTTTTAAGCTTTATTTTTGATGAGATGTGATTATTGGCAATGTTTATTTTAATGGGAACATCTATGTCTAAATCAACACTTATTCTAGAGCCTTGACCCTGGCCATAAACTTTCTTAATTGCCTGCGATAATTTTGACAACTCCGACTTTGCTTTAATCGAATCGGAAATGTCAAATGTGTTATCCATACTTTCATGTAAAAGTGGCAGAGTAAAAACAATTAGAATTATAAAAGTTACAGCAAATATCAGCAGATATTCTAGAGAAACCTGACCCTTACTGTCCATCATACCACCAATACCAGATTTTTTGTTATCAACATCATCAAATCCCCGTAACTTAATGCTATAAGCAATCCTAACATAATTGCAGGAGTAAACGGAAATCCAAGTTTCACATATAGAGTATCTGAAATGATTTTTTGAGTGCACATTACCTTCAATAAAATCAAATCATCTTTTGTAATTCCTCCCGCACTTTGGGACTTGAAGTAATATTTGAAATCCTTATCCCTACTTTTATAAACCTTTAAATTTTTATTTAAATCATTTATTAACTCACATACATGTTCATCATTGAAATTATAATCATTAATAATCATGCCCTCCTTTAAATCCCTGACTTTGACTGTCTTGTTGAGAGTTGTTCTGATTAATAACCTTAAAGACTCATAATTAAAAATGTTGATTAATAAATCAGCATTATTTCCAACAGGAGTATTTTTTAGGATTCTTCTTGTAGTGAAAACGACCAAAAATGGAAATGACACCAGGATACTGTTTACAATCACACTAAATGTAAACGGATAAAATGACATAAGCGGA
>JAFUIW010000038.1 GCA_017473945.1 Methanobrevibacter sp.
TAATGGGTTGAAAGCCCAAGCGTCTCCACGAGCTGCGTGAGGAGCTTGTGCGATACCAGCGTATTCACCTTGGTGACCTACGTTCATTGCGTAGTTAGGGTAGTTAGGTCCTCTCATTTCGAGTGGTAAACCTTCATCATTTCTGATGGAGAATACGTTAGCTGCACCACATTGATCTTGTAAATCGTATCCGTAGAATCCTAATCTGGAATGTTGTTCTTTGTGTAAGTACATAGCTAAGTACCATGCGCTTAAACCAGTTTGTGCATTACCAGTAGCGAATGCGGTTGAACAACCAGCAGCTGCGGAAATAACGGATGCTCTTTGAGAACCACCGAAGTGAGTTTCAAGTAAAGCTGGGTATTCTTCGTATTGATCTAATGCGTAGAATGCTACTTCAGTACCAACATCTAAAACAGTATCCATGTTGTTAGGTGCGGAACATAAGTCGCCGTATTTGTCTTCTACGTAGTCTTTACCATAGTAAGTAAAGTCATCTAATACGTTATCAGTATATGCTGCGGTAGCATATTGGGTGAATCCTACACCACCAGACATGTAGGAACCTAACCAAATTTGGTCGTATAAAGCAGCACCTAAAGCTACTACTTCTAATGAGGTTGCTACAGGGTCATCAGCGTGTACTCTGGAAGCTTGACAGATATCTGCCATGAATCCGAATGGAACTCCACCAAGTTCGTTTTCTGCTCTTGCTCTTCTTACAGGTAAGTAAGTACCCATGTGAATAACTTCTGCGTGTTTGGATGCGTATGCGAAGTCACCAGTAGCTCCTTCACCAGCACATTGGTTGTATGCAGAAATCATGGACATACCAATTTGCATAGCAGACCATCTGGAGGTGTTACCACCGTCACAGACTCTTCCTACGATGGATGGAATTCTTACAGCTTGCCAAATAGCTCCGCCAACTTCAGCTTTTAAAGCTTCAGCTTGTTCTTCTGGGAACTCTTTGTTGATGTCTAATACAAATGCAGAGTCAATTTCATCTGCTAATTCGTCATCACCAGTAAATACTTTTACATAGGAATCTTGTACTACTAATGGGTCAGTTTCTACCATGTGTTCTTGAACTACTGCTGCACCAGGCATAGCGTGGTTTACAGTTTCGAGGTAGTTAGTAATAGTTTCAGGAGTTACTTCAATACCTAATCTTTTTTCAAGAACGTTGTGAGCAGTGTTTAAACCTACAATTACAGTTCTTCTAATATCATCCCAAGCTTGTTGGATAGCTGCGTTGTTAATAAAGTGTAAATCGTCACCTTCTACAAAAGTATCAGTAGTGGATAATTGGTAAGACATTAAAGCTCTTTGACCTAAAGGAGTACCAATGTCTGGGTTGTACATTGGGATTCCTCTTTTTTCAGCGATTTCTTTACCTTCATTTACAAATGCAGTTTTTCTTTCAGATTGTTTCCAACCACCCATGTTATAGAATTGGGTTGATTTTTCAGTTGGATCTTCACTGAATTTTTGTTTCATTGCATCTAAGAATTTTTTATCAGCCATGTTATTACCATCCTGCGTTTGGATCAAATGCACCAAAGGATCTGGAAACGTGAATATTGTGTAATACTTCAACAGCTTCTTTATCATCTTTGTATGCTTCACCATCTATTCTGTAAATAGTGGTTTTTGCTTTTAATGTTTCTTCGTCTAATGGTTCACCTAAGACTACAGGTTCGTCTAAGTCAACACCAATTTGGTCTCTTACCATTTCGACTTTACCGGTGTCTTTGTTGAATACTTGTCTTCTGAGCATATCAAACATTAAACCGTTTTCATCTAATCTTAAAGAGTGACCGTGTACACCTGCACCTCTAATACCGGTTCTTGCAGTATCGAAGTATTCAGTTTCTAATAAGATTTTGGATAATCTTTCGATATCTCTTTCTCTTGCTTCGATTACTTGTCTTCCGGATAATGTACCGGTATCAATTCCTCTCCATCTGCATAAGTAAGATCTTGCTCTTAAGTAAGGTTGAGCTGGAGCGAAGTACATGGAATCTACGAATTGAATGTATCTAATTCTGTCCCCTGCTTTTGCACCATCAATAGGGGTTACTAATTCTCTTACAATGTCGTCAGGCTCATCCATTTCATCTAATGGTGGGTGAACAGATTTGTATTCTTCACCTGGAGCTCTGTGACCTAATATTTTTACTACGTCTTCATCAGAGATTTCTCTTAGCTTTTCTAACTCATGTTCAGGGTTACAAAAGTTTCTTCTATTTTGAGCAACCTGAGAAGTACCTGGATAAATTTGTGCCATAATTATGCATCTCCTAATGCTAATTTAACTTTTCTAATAATTTCATCTAATTTTTCTTGTGAGATTGTTTCACCACGGATAACTCCTGTGACAATATCATCAATAGTTCCTTCAGTTTTAACATTCCCGTCATCTGGCATGACTTTTGAAGTTTTTACTCCAATTTTAGCAAAATCTTCACAATCTACTGGTGATTCACAAATAATTATACAGTGTTTGTTAACATTTCTTAGAATTAATCTTGCTTTGTAAATGATATGATTTGCAACTCCACCTAAATGTACAACAAGTAACTTAAAGTTAGCCATTTGTTCCACTTCTTTATCAGTGAGTCCAAATAATGTTCCCCCTGAAGCAGGAGCATCATGAGGAACACCAGCACCAGCATTTAAAACCATAGTACTAGTTAAAACATTTGCTTCACGTAATCCAAAAGTAATTTCACAAACTGGTTTAGTAATGTGTCTACGTCCAGGAGACATAGCAACTGCACATACGTCAGCACCACATTCAGCAAAAGTCCCTCTTTGAGCAAGACTTCCACCTTTACCCATACCACTTGCTTCTCTACAATCCACTACGTGAGTACAACGTCCTATCATATTAATCAAAGTCATCCTTTCTAATAATTTTCACATGGTCATTGAAACTAGAATATTGATCTGTCATTCCAACTAATTCATCTGGTAAATCCATATCCCCATATTTAATTCTATCAGAAACTGTTTTTTCTTTCCTAATATAATTAGTTCTGTCCTGATTAATATCAAAACCATAAGGAATATTTCTTTTACAGACTTCTTCAATTTCACCAATAGTTGATTCCATTGTTAATTCAACGAAAATCCTACCAGTTTTAACTTGTAAAACTACATCTTCACCATTAACATTAATTACTCTACGCTCCCTGTATTGAGGAGGTAAAGTTTCTTCTGTTTTTGGGAATCTTGGTCCATGAATAACAGTTCTTTTAACATCTTCAATTGATTCTAAGTCGTTTAACAACTTTTCAGTTGTGTCACTTCCTAAAACTCTATGAGGAAATATTTCAATATCCATTTTCTAACCTACAAAAATTAGATTTATTTAAATTAATTAGATGTCACCTTTAATTTCTTCAGCTGCAATTGCAACAGCATTAATAGGTTCTCTAAATTCATCAATTTGACTGTATACTTCTTTAATTAAACCAGAAGTTGCTTCTGGTGAAAAGAGTTGTGTTCCTGCATCTAAGGACATAGCAGCAGCTACACAAGGGATACAGAATCCTTTACTGTGTCTTGTTACAACGTGGTTACCGTTGAAGAGACCAGGACCTCCACCACCATAAATAGAGTGACTGAAGAAGGAGAATCCTACAGCTACACCTTCTGCTCTACCATAGTCGATACTTGGTAAACCAGTAGCGAATTCAATGTTATCGTTGAAGTATAATAAAGTAGATGGTACACCTTGAGCAGCACGAGCAGCACCAATGTTAACCATAGTAGCAGCTACAGCACCTGCAGCAGCGTATGCGTTCCATTTAGCTGCGTCGTCAGTGTTGTAGATAGAGAAGTCAGTTAACTCTTTTTGAGGAGCAATTACTCCATCAGCTTCTGCACGAGCAATAGTTGCTTGTACGATACTACCAACAGTACCTTCAGTTGCATTATCTTTTACTAAGTCCATTACTAAATTATCAGCATTTAAACCTTGGTAAGCTAAACCTAATAAGTGTAATCTTTCGTAAGTACCTATTGCATCACCCATTTCAAACATAGCAGTTTGTTCGAAAATGGATGCTAAAGCGGTAGCTTGGAAAGTGTTTTTCAAAGTAGCAGCAGCGAAATCATTTGCTTTTACACCTCTTAAAGCGTAACCTGCACCTTCGAGTTTTTGTGGAATATCTAACATAGTTGCAATGTTAGATCCTTTGTAATCTACAGATTGTGGGTATCTACCTAATACTGCAGCTTTTACGAAGTTAGCATCATAGATACTTACATCACAAATGTCGATAACAGCTTGTACTAAAGCAGTTGCGGTAGCTAAAGGAGCTACAGAGTATTCAGCAGCAACGTCAATTCTTTGAGTTGGTACTTGTACTAATAACCTTTTTCCTCCGGAAATAGGTTCAACTTTAGTATCATCGCCTTCAGAAATTTGAATGGTTTCTTTAATTTTGTCTGCGATTGCTTCTGCATTATCTACAATAGCGAGATCTAATTCTCTTCCTAATATTCTAGATTTGTCTCCACCAACAGATGCGGTTTTAACAGATTTTTCAAGTCCTTCTAAGTTTACTGCAACAGTTCTTTTTACACCTTTTACGATGCTTTGAATTGCAGGGTTTCTTAATGGACTGATAGCTTCGATTGGTATGTCAGATGCAATTTCGTTGCCTCTATCATCGAATAAATCGATTTTATCATCAAACTTTGCCATTTTTTCCCTCCTAAATAAATAGAGTTTAACTAATATACCACTCTCAATGATAAATTTTTTACCAAATTGAGTATTTAGCTACAAAGCAAGTTTTTGCAATAGCCAGCCATATGGTATACAAATTTTATTTTATTCAAGATATAATATAAAGATTACCTATGAAAACTTTTAGAAAAATATATAAACTATAATAATAGAAAAAAATTTTAAGAAAAATATGGTCAAAAGTAATACTTTTTATTATTTTTAAAAAGTCTTATTTCAAAAAATAAAATTAAAAAATTAATTTAATTAAATTAAACATTATTTTAAAAGATATTTTAAAGTATAAAATCACTTATAAACTCTAAAATTAAAAATCAAACAAGATAAAAAATTATTACTTTTAGAAGTCTGAGTAATAAATAATACTAAAAGTAATACAAAATTTTTACTTACAAAAATATGATATTACTATAAATAAAATGAATAAAGAAAGTATATATTATGCAAGTTGTAGCTGATGTGGGAGGAATACCTGGAAAAGATTGTAACGGATTTTGCAAATATTGTTACTTCAGAAAGGTAAAAGACATTAAAGTATTTGGCTGTGCCCATTGTTTACCCAATAAAATTGGTTGTGAAAGATGCAGCAAAGGAATTTCTGAAACTCAAGGTGCATTTAAATCACCATTCCAAGTAATGAATGAAGTCCAAAATGCATTAATGATGAATATGGGGAGAGGAGACATCTCAGCATATATCAGCGGAGGAGGAGACGTAAGTTGTTACCCCCACCTTGAAAACCTAACCGCCAACCTAAACCAATTTTCTATACCTTCAATATTGGGATATACCTGCGGAAAAGGAATAACCAATAGTGAAACCGCAACAAGATTAATAAACAATGGCGTTGAAGAGGTTTCATTCACTATTTTTTCATCAGACCCAAAACTTAGAAAAGAATGGGTTAAAGATCCCAATCCTACAGAAGCACTGAAAGCCTGCAAAATCTTTTGTGAAAATATTAAATTAACAGGAGCCGCAGTAATTATTCCTGGGGTAAATGACGGAGAGGTGTTGCGTGAAACATGCAACTCATTGGAGGAATGGGGTGCAAAAGGCCTACTTTTAATGAGATTTGGAAATACATTCAATGAGGGATTGATATTAGACAACGGCCCGATACTTAAAGACTTTGAATCACAACCCGTTGAAGAGTTTGCAGAACTTGTAAAACAGATTAACAGCGAATATAACTTTAGAGTAAGCGGAACTCCCCTATGTGATCCAGTAACTGGAGGACCATTTGTAATTGCCAGTGATGAAAATGAAATATTTTTACAGTTCATCAAACCAATTACAGGTGAAGCAACAATCATTACATCCAAAATTGCCGCACCATTTATCTCAAAAATATTTTCAAAATTAGAGACTGGAGACAATGTCAATATTGTTGCAGTTGAAAAAGAAATAGCTTGTTTAATTACAAAAGAGGATTTGGAAAAACTGGATTTAAGCGAAATAAAACAAGCAGTTATCATTCCCGGAAGGTCATTTGTACATCAGCTAGATGCAGAAAGAATATTGAGTGCTGACGGTGTTGAAAGAATTGTGGGACGTGGCCCTGACACATTGTCCGTTGATGGGGAATTAAGTATCGATATGACCGATGAAAATGTAATCGAAAGAGAATTAGAACAGTTTAACGATTTGGTTGATGCAGTTAATTTCTTTGGAATGAGAGTAATACGTTAAAAAAAAAAGAAAAATTAGTTTGAATCCTCAATAAGAGAACTCTCACTATTGATTTTTACTAAAATATAATCATACATGAATGATTTTTTAATTTCAGCAAGTTCAGATAATTTTTTGCCATCTATATCAACATTGGCTATAATATCTGCATATTTATCATAATTTAATTTTACACGAACGCCATCCAGTTGTGAGGTTACTGGTGCTGGAGAAATTACATCATTAATTTCCCTAACCTGATTTTCAATTGCATTTTTAACAACAATAGATGGAACTAATGGCGCATCAAGAGCCATTTCACGTTTTTTATCATTCAATATTTGTTCAATAGTTTCAACCAAAGTATCCAGTGCGCGTATATCCGGACCCCTTCTGAGTCTTCTAGGAATCCTTCCTAATCCTCCAACATATGCATCAGCTCCAGGAAGTTCGCTAACATCCATATATGGCGCTCCAGTTACAATTACTGGAATATCTATATCATCATATAAGAAGGCTTTTTCTTTAATGCATTTTTCAAAACTGCCTAAAGCAAAAACAGCAATATCATGTTCTTCAATTAAACTCTTTTCTTCTTCAGTGATTCCTGAAGTACCTTTTCCATCCCCTCTTGCAAGACCAATCATATTGTCTTTTGCACCGTATTCACGTAAATATTCAGAAATATCACATGCAGCATGAGGCAAATGATGTCTTGCCAAAGTTGGTGAAACAATAGCAATCTCAGAACCGGCCATAGGAGCAACTGACAGTTTACCCAATAATTCTGTAGATTTTTCTTCAATTTTATCTGTATCTTCCATTGGAATTGCAATATTTAAGACCAATTCCATTTGTTGAATACTTTCTTGAAGAATGAATCCTCCCAAATCTTCAATTAATTCTTTTATTTCTTCACTTTTGTGAACTCCACCAGTAAATGTTAATGTTTCATACATATTAACAACTCTCAAAAAAATGCAATTTATAATAAATATTATTTTAATCCATATATTATATTAAAGTTTCTAAAATAGCATATCTAACTTCAATCTTCTCAAATGGGTTTTTAGAAATACAGTTATGAGACGGTATTTCAACCAGATTTTCAGTTTCTTCTACACTATCCTTCAAATAATCAGGATAAATCACATAATCAAAATCAACGGACACAATATCGAAACCAAAATCGGATGCAATGTCTTTTAGAAATTCTGAATACACTTTAACGTTGACATTTCGCTTAAAATTAGAGTTTAAATATTTTTTAGCTAAATGATATTCATCGAAATATCTTTGAACATCCATATCAGACAGTTCATTTCCAGTGATTTTGGAAACTTTTTTAATGCTTTCAAAAACCTGTTTTGGAGTGTTAATTTTAATAGGAAGTGAATCCATTTCAACCTTGCTTTCAGAAAGAAGGATTGCCAAATCACCATCCTCCTCATCGGGAAATTTGTTTACAATGTAATCATGGATTCCCGCCAGTTTTACAATTTCTTCACACATTGGTGTTGTGACAATTTTCATAATAATATTATATAATGTATTAATATAAATTACTTCATGAAAGTTACATTAAGTTTAGAGACAACTATCAGCAGTGATGTTTCAATTATGGTCGATGCACTTAGGGCAAGTACAACAATCACATTAGCCTTAAACAATTTTGAAAGAATAATTCCCTGCCTTACTCCTGAAGAGGCTTTAAGACTAAAAGATAAAACCGGAGGAATTCTAGCTGGAGAACGTAACGGCGAGAAAATTGAAGGATTTGATATGGGAAATTCACCAAAATCAGTTGAAGAATCTGAAACTTTAGAAAAAACATTAATATTGACAACCACCAATGGAACAAGGATTCTTGAAAGTATGAATTCCCAGATTCTTGTTGGATCACTCATCAATGCAAAAGCGACAGGTGAAGTCTCTGCAAAGATTGCTAAAAATCATATCGATGTCGTTATGGCAGGAGTCAAAGGAGAATTTGCACTGGAAGACTTCCTGGCATCAGGGGAGATTTTATATCAAATTTGCAAAAATTTAAAAGATTGTGAACTAAATGAACTGGCAAAAGCAGCCATTATCGCTAGCCGAGATTATAACTCATTAAAATCAGGATTTTACAATTCACGTTCAGGAAAACACTTGGCAAAAATTGGATATAAGGATGATGTGACATGCTGCTGTCAAAAAAACATCAATGAAAATGTAGCGATATACACTAATCGAGAATTGAAATTATTTAAAGATTAAATTTATATATTTAAAATTAATAAACATTAGATGAATAATAAATTTTTAAGAAGTGTTAGTTTTGAAAAGAGAATGTTTAACCATTATAGGTACTGCGCATGTATCTGCAAATAGTGTTGAAGAAGTTAAAGATGCTATTTATGAACAACAACCAGAAGTGGTGGCTATTGAACTTGATAAAGGAAGATATATTCGTTTAAAAGAAGAAATGGCCGGAATTGAACGAGACGATACTATCTCAGTTACCAACATCATTAAAGAAAATAAAGTAGGACTATTTTTAACAACAACACTTCTCAGTTATTTCCAATCAAAAGTTGGAGCAGATGTTGATGTCAAGCCAGGATCAGAAATGCTTGGAGCAATTGAAGCCTGTGAAGATTTGAAAATTCCAGTTGCATTAATCGACAGGGACATCGGCACAACATTGCAAAGAGCCTTGAACAAGATGGGTTTTGTTGAAAAAGCTAAATTCATGTATGGACTAATAGCTTCAGTTTTAGGATTTGGCGATGAGGAAGATGTAGATATTGAAGACCTTAAAAATCCAGAAAATATTGATGAATTAATGGAAATGTTTAAAGACGAAGCTCCAAGCATATATGAAGTTCTCGTGCATGAAAGGGATGCTTATCTTGCTGGAAGATTGCTTCAATTACCTCAAGACCATGTCATCGCAGTTGTTGGTGCAGGACACCAGCCGGGAATTGAAAAATATTTGGATAACCCTGAAACATTGCCTCCATTGGAGGAATTGGAAAAAATCAATGATAAAAAAGGCATTCCATGGCTTAAAATATTTTTGGCATTAATACCAATTTTGTTTGTTGTGATATTTTTTCTGGCATTTTTTAATGGGATAAACATAGCATGGAACATTTACGATTTTATTATAATAAGTATGATTATGGGGTTCGTCGGTTCAATTCTTTCCGGGTCAAAAATCCAGTCCGCACTTGTCGGAGGGGTTGTGGCTCCTTTAACTATCATACACCCCCTGCTTGCTGCAGGATGGTTTTCTGGATTGACTGAAGCTAAATTTAGAAAGGTAAGGCAAAGCGATGTTCAAAATCTAGGCAATATTGAAAGTTTAAGAGACCTATGGGACAATAATATCTTCAGAATCCTATTGGTAGTGATTGGTACTAATTTAGGAGTCAGCATTGCAACTTTGGTGATTTTACCATCCCAAGTATTCATACCATTATTCATGAAAATATTCGGAGGATAATGATAATTTTATATAATATATTGATTAAATATTAATTACTATTAATTTTAAATGGATAAAATATCATGTATCTTATATTTCGTTGCGACTGCGGTCGTGTATTATATGCAAAGGAAGGAGTAGCAACACGCAAATGTGTCTGCGGAAAAACTTTGAAGGTTAAACAGAGAAGAATCTTTAAAAAAGTTGCTACAAGAGAAGACGCATCATATGCAGTGCAGCAGATGCAGGATGAGATATATGGTAATACTGACTTTAAAAGAGCCAGTGAACTATAAGTTTTAATGGTTTGTTAAAAATGATTGGGACGACATTAGAGATAATTATAATATTAGTTTTAATAATATTAACCGGATATTTATCCATGGCTGAATTAGCTGTTGTATCCGTTAGAAAAGCAAAATTACAAAAATACTTAGAAGAAGGAAATAAAAACGCACAAATTGTTTTTGATTTATTAGAAGATCCAAATGAATTTTTATCCACAGTTCAGATTGGCATCTCACTTATTGGTGTTTTAACTGGGGCATTCGGTGGAGTAACATTAGCAGAACCCCTTTCCAAATTAATTTCATTTGTTCCATACAGTGAACAGGTCAGCGTAGCCATTGTCGTTATTGTAACCACATACTTAACTTTAGTCGTTGGAGAAATTGTTCCTAAAGTCATTGCATTGAATGACCCTGAAAGAGTTTCCCTGAAAGTCGCTAAAAGTATGGTGATTTTATCAAAAATTTCAAAACCAGTCAGTTTCATCCTTGCTAAATCCAGCAGTTTTCTTTTATGGTTAATGAGAATAGAAAATAAAAACGATGATTTGGTTACTGAAGAAGAAATTGAATTGATGATTAAAGAAGGAAGAGAAGACGGAACTATTGAAAAAGAAGAAGAAGACATCATCAAAAGGGTTTTCAAACTTGACGACCAAAAAGTTGAAAGCATTATGACTCCGAGAAACGAAATCATTTGGATTGATTTGGAAGATGATAGGGAAATAAACAAAGTTAAAATCGTTGAAAGTAGAAGATCAATTTTTCCACTTGCTTCCGGTGAATTAGATGATTTCATTGGAGTAGTTCAAGCAAAAGATATTCTTTCTGCAATGTTTACTGAAGATGAATTTGATGTTCATAAAATTGTAAAAGAACCATTGGTGGTTTCTGAACATCTGGAAACATTGGAATTATTGAAAGAATTTAAAGAAAATCAAGAATACGTTCACATGTCCCTCGTTGTAGACGAATTCGGCAGTGTTGAAGGACTAATAACTTTAAACGATTTACTTGAAGGTATTGTTGGAGACATTCCAGGAATTGATGAAGAAGATGAACCTCAAGCAATCGAAAGAGAAGATGGAACTTGGTTAATCGATGGAAGATATCCTATTGACAAATTCAAAAAATTATTCGATTTCAAAGAGTCATTACCGGATGAGGAGGAAGACGGATACACTACACTTGCAGGATTTATCTTAAGCATCAGCGGAACAATACCTGATGAGGAAGACAAATATGAATGTGGAAGATTTATCTTTGAGATTATTGACATTGACGGACATCAAATTGACAAAGTCCTAGTAACAGACTTGGGACCTCAAGAAGAAATTAAAGAGGAATAATATGGATGCATCAATCATAATTCAAGTAGTTCTACTATTAGTAGGATTTGTATTTTTAATTAAAGGATCTGATTTTTTTGTTGATGGAGCAAGTAGCATTGCATCACTTTTAAAAATTCCAACAATCATTGTTGGACTGACCATTGTTGCATTTGGAACCAGTGCTCCTGAAGCGGCTGTTTCCATTACTTCATCCCTGACCGGAAGCAATGCAATGGCAGTCAGTAACGTAATCGGAAGTAATCTGTTCAACATGTTAATGGTTATTGGTGTTGCAGCATTACTTGGAGATTTGTTGATGGAGGAAAGTGTTTTAAACAAAGATTTACCATTCCTTGTGGGAATAACAATACTGTTTGCAGCATTTATATTCATCGGATGGAACGTTTCAAGTATTGAAGGAATAATATTATTAATAATATTAGTCATATACCTTTTCTTCCTGATAAAAAGTGCACTTAAATCCAAAGATGGCAATGTCGTTGAAAAACCGAAGCTATCTCTTCCCAAAAGTATAATATTCATGATAGTCGGACTTGCAGGAATCGTTATCGGCGGAGATTTGGTTGTAAACAGTGCATCAGATATAGCAATTGCACTTGGAATGAGTGAAACCTTGGTAGGTTTAACCATTGTAGCAGTAGGTACCTCTTTACCAGAACTTGTAACTTCACTTACCGCTTTAAAGAAAGGCGAAAATCAAATGGTAATAGGTAATGTTATTGGATCAAACATCTTCAACATCTTGTTCGTTTTAGGTGCAAGTAGTGCAATCAGCGCAATACCTCTTGATTCAAGCATGTTAATTGACGTACTATTCATGATATTTGTTACAATATTGTGCTTCATCTTCGGCAAAACTCAGGAAAAATACGATAAAAAAGAAGGTGCCATTTTAGTTCTGCTATTTGTTGCTTATATGGCCTTCGCAATTTTGAGAAATTAATTCTTTTAGTTCACAAGCCTTACAGATATTAGAGGAAGTCGGTTCACCACAGACTTCACATTCATTAAGGTTTGTGGAAATATCATTTTCAAAAGTCAGTATCTTTTGAAATGATTCCATCACATTATTTTTTACACCAGGATATCTATCTTCACTAACGTTCAGGAATTCCTTGATTTTAGCCCTTAAAGATAAATGAGAATAAGGGCATTCATCCAAATGAATATCAATATTATTTAATACTGCCCACATGCCCACTTCCTTTTCAGGAGTATTCCATAAAGGTTTAATCCTTGGAACCAATTTCGGATGGATAACATCCAATTCAGGACCAAACTTAGAGAATTTAATAGTGTCACCACGTGCAAAACTCATTAAAAATGACTGTATTTCATCATCAAGATTATGTCCTGTAGCAATTTTAACAGCCCCCAATTCATAAGCAGTTTTATTTAAAATGTTTCTTCGAAAAACACCGCACGGAATGCATGCACTTTTAAAATCCTGATAGATGTCATCCAAAGAGAATCCTTCATCATCCTTAAATGATTTTTGAATAAGTTCAATGCCCAATTCACGAGCATTATTGACAGCCGAATCAATACCGTGTTGCCTATAACCTTCAATACCTTCATCCACACTGATTGCAACTAAGTCAAAATCTAAAAACTCCTGATAATTTTTTAGTGCATGAAGTGTAAGTACACTATCCTTTCCACCTGAAAGTGCAACAGCTATCAATTCACCTTCTTTAATTAATCCATAATCAGAAATTAAATTATTAATTCTTGTAAAAATCTTTTCATTGAATTCTTCTTTGTTTAACTTAACCATTACTAAATTAATTTATACAAAGATAAATAAATAATTTTACCAGGTGTTAAAATGATTACATGTGATTTTGCAATATTACCTGTTGGAACTGAAACTACAGAATGTAAAGACTATGTAACTGCCGCAGTGCAATCAATTAAAGATTCCGGACTTAACTATCAATTAACCGGAATGGGAACTCAAATTGAAGCTGAAAATTTAGAAGAACTTTATTCCGCAATAGCTACCGCTCAAGAAGCTATCTTTGAACTTGGAATCGGAAGAGTATATACTGTAATAAAAGTCGATGACAGAAGAGATCTTGAAAACAGAACTTTAGATGCCAAAGTTGACACAGTCAATGAAATGCTAAAATAAGAAAAAAAGAAAGTTAGAATTAATCTAACTCGTTGGAAGCTGTTTTTACAGCTTCAATAACTAAATCTAAATCTTCTTTTGTAAGTGATGGGTGAACTGGAAGTGAAATAACGTTGTCCGCTACAAGTTCAGCATTCGGACAATTTCCAGAAAGACCCAATTTCCTATAAATTGGCTGATTGTATAAAGGAATAGGATAGTGAATACCTGTTCCTACACCACAGTCATTGATGATATCAACCCAATCATCCCTATCGCCTTTTTCGACTCTAATTGTATATTGGTGATATACATGTTTTGATCCATATGCACAGTAAGGAGTAATAATACCGTCAACATTTTTTAATCCCGCATTCAAGTATGCGGCATTTTCTATCCTCTTATCGTTGAATCCATCAATTTTATCTAATTGTGCCAAACCAATAGCCGCTGAAATATCAGTCATTCTAAAGTTGTATCCAATTTCATCGTGATGATATCTTATGCTTGCCCCATGTGCTCTGAATACCTTAGCATTTTCCGCTAATTCATCATCATTGGTTGTGATAATTCCACCTTCAGAGGTAGTCATGTTTTTAGTAGGATAAAAACTAAAGCAGGACATGTCTCCCAAACTTCCAACCTTTTCACCATTGCAAGTTGCACCATGTGCCTGAGCAGCGTCCTCAATAACAGTCAATCCATACTTTTCAGCAATTTCATTAATCTTATCCATATTTGCTGATTGA
Organism: Methanobrevibacter sp.; assembly: GCA_017473945.1. Lineage (GTDB taxonomy): Archaea > Methanobacteriota > Methanobacteria > Methanobacteriales > Methanobacteriaceae > Methanocatella. The sequence continues at coordinate 14,407 of JAFUIW010000038.1, forward strand.
CCATACAATTGAACAGGCAAAATTGCTTTAGTATTTTCAGAAATTAAATTTTCAATTGAATTTGGGTCAATTGTATATGTTTTCAAGTCAATGTCTGCAAATACAGGTTTTGCTCCAGTGTACAATATTGAATTTCCACTTGCAATAAATGTAAACGGAGTAGTAATTACCTCATCACCTTCACCAATATCACAAGAAAGCAATGCAACATGCAGAGCAGCTGTTCCTGAATTGACAGCTATACCGTAATCAGCCCCAACCCATTCAGCGAATTTTTCTTCAAATTCCTCAACTTTAGGTCCTTGAGCAATCATTCCGGATTTAAGAACTTCAACCACATTTTCTATTTCTTCGTCTCCAATTATTGGTTTTGCAATAGGAACTTTGATATTTGACACATTCATCACCAATTAGATTTAAATTTACTATACTAATATTTAAATCTAATAATATTTAAAACATTACATAATTAATCAAAACAAATAAGAGTGGAACAAATGGATGAATATAAAATTAAAAGTATTGAATAAGGATTGACAAAAATAGAATTTCCAGAGTTTGATAAAGTTTCATCTGATGCACCCGTATTCTACAACCCACACATGGAATTAAACAGAGACTTGTCAATACTTGCCCTGCAGGTATATCAAAAGGAAGTGCAAAGAGACATTGACATTTGTGATTTATTTGGAGGCAGCGGAATTAGAGGGATTCGTTATAAAAATGAAATTGATGGAGTTGGCAATGTTTATATTAATGACATCAGCGAAGTTGCAAACCATTATGAAAGACATAACATTGAATTGAATGATTTAGAAGATATTGAAGTCCACCAACATGATGCCAGCATGTTTTTAAGAATGAAAAGAGGCCAATTTGATGTTATTGACATTGATCCATTTGGAACACCATCACCGTTTTTGGATTCCGCAGGATATTGTGCAGGCAGAAATTCATTGCTATGTGTAACAGCCACTGATACTTCAGCATTATGCGGAACCTATAAAGAACCTTGCATTCGCAAATACAATGCCAAGCCATATAAAAGCGAATATTGTCATGAAACCGGAATAAGGATTTTGGCAGGATTTGTTGCACTCACACTTTCAAAATATGCGAAATATATTGAAGTTAAAATGTCCCATAGTACTGAACACTACATGAGATTATACATCATCGTTAAAAAAGGATCCAAAAAAACTGATGAAAGTTTAAAAAATATCGGATATATTAGTCATTGTAAAAATTGTCTTCATAGACAGACTAGTCATGGTTTGGCAAGTCCAATTGATGACATTTGTCCGGTTTGCGGTGAAAAACTTATTCATGCAGGACCATTATGGTTAGGAAAGATTCAAGATGGAGAATTTATTCAAAAAATGATTTATGAAGCAGAAAATAAAAAAATAAATACTAAAAAAGAAGCTTTAAAATTATTGAACAGCTGCCTTTTAGAATCTGATGCTCCAATAACATTTTATGACATCCACAGAGTATGCAAATCTTTGAAAATCAGTGCGGCCAAACTTGATTTAATTTTTGATGAAATGAAAAAGGAAGGATTCATAACAATCAAAACACATTTCAATCCATTAGGCGTGAAAACTGATGCATCAATTAAAGACCTTGAAAAAATTTTACTTAAGCTAGAACCTAAATGATAATATACTTTTTAAATAATAGTTAAATTTTTTAACAAAATTCATATTTAATAACAAATTTATATATTATACTCAATTACACCATACAATATAAATAAAACAATAATAAAAACATTCCAACATTAAAATTTTGAATAAAAA
>JAFUIW010000039.1 GCA_017473945.1 Methanobrevibacter sp.
CTTTTTGTAATTTTAGTACATTGACAAAAAAGAACTGTTTATGATAATATTAAAAAAATCAATATGTTTTTCCTGTTCAAAAGCATATTATCACCTAATTACTAGTATGGATTTTTAGATATAAATATTATTTAATTCATAAATTAAATCATGAAAAAACTTGCAATTTTTGATTTTGATGGAACTCTCTTTGATTCGATACATGATGTATTGATATGTTTTAACAAGACATTGGAACTTTATGGTTTTCCGATATTGACAAGAGAAGAACTCATTCCATGTCTTGGAGGAAATATTGATGAAATCACTTCACTGGTTTTGGCTGAAAACTCATCTCCCGAAAAAGTTGAAAAGGTCAAGAAAACCTATTTGGAATTATACAACCCTTCAAAAAAGGAGCTGACAGTTCCATTTGAAAATGCCCATGAGGTCTTAAAGAAATTGCAGGATAATGGAATTTTATTGGCAGTTAATTCAAACAGAATGACATATTCTCTTGAGGAATTGGTGGGAAAATATTTTTCAGATATTGATTTTGTAGGAATTGAAGGACACAATTATGGTAATCCCTCAAAACCGGATCCTTACGGTGCAAACAGGATAATTGAAAAAGCCAATGTTGATGCTAGTGAAGTGGTTTATATTGGAGATTCCATCACGGATATTGAAACGGCTAAAAATGCAGGAATCGATTGCATACTGGTTAAGTGGGGTTATGCAAAAAAGGAAGATTTGGAAAATGACTATCCTTCAAAAATAATTGATGATATCAATGAACTGGTTGAGATAATTTAATATCATTATTGTTTTTAGAATATAATATTAATCTGGCTTTGTAATTGATTTTAGAGTAATCAACAATACTTTTATATGCTATAAAAGTAATATCTTAGTTTAATTAAAAAATTGCTTGTTTATATAGACATAATATCAATTTTACTAAATGAGAGCAATTTTTTAAAATAAAATCAATGATGTGCTATTTATGTTTGATAATTTAACATTATCTTGTAAGAATTATTCTCTTCTTAATCCGGAGATGTTAATAATAATGAGGTGGAACATGAGTGATTGTAGCATCGAAGAAGCAATTGAAATAATCAATAATTGTGATGAGTCTTTCAATCCTGATACTAAACATTTTGATGTACGTAATGTTCAAAGAATTGATGATTTTGGGTTAGTATTCAATACATTTTTGTTTAACCCATTGATGGAGCATAATTAAACAGGATTACAATAAATTCAGATTATATTTTGAACATGATAGAAAACCATCAAAAGATATATCATTAGTAATTGGGATAAATGATAATAGAATTGTGAATTTTGTTACAGTAATTTTGACTGATAGAAGCAAGAGGATGGGATCATGAACAAAAATAATGTTGTCTATGATTATGATTATCAAAACGATTCATTATTTATTCATTGTGTCGATTCCTATGATTATGAAGTTTCGCTTGAATTAGATAATGATGTGATACTTGATTTAGACATTAATGGAAAACCTGTGGCATTTGAATTTTTAAATGCATCTAAAGTGTTTCATTTAGATAAAAGTTACTTTAAAAATCTTGTTAAGATTAGTATTCAATCATTAATTGATGAAGAGTCAATTAAATTAAATGTACAATTAATTGTTTTAGTTCACAATAGAAATCAAGTGTTTAATGTTAATTGCATTGCTAGCAATTTAAATAATATTCCATCTATGGAGACTGAATTGGTTACTGCGTAAAAGGTGATAAAATGTTATTCGTACAATATCCGAAATGTTCAACATGCCGCAAGGCTAAAAAATGGTTAGATGAACACAATATAGAATATGAATCAAAACACATCGTGGAAGACAATCCTACTGCTGAAGAACTGCGTACATGGTGGGAAATATCTGACTTGCCGCTTAAAAGGTTTTTCAACACAAGCGGCATGAAATACAGGGAATTAAAACTAAAAGACAAACTTCCTGAAATGTCTGAAGACGAACAGTTGGATTTGCTTGCAACCGATGGTATGCTTGTCAAAAGGCCAATTGTCGTTGATGATGATACTGTTCTGGTTGGTTTTAAAGTAAAAGAATGGGAAGAAAAGCTATTATAATAAAGTATCTTTAAAGATGCTTCTCAATTCTTCTTTTCTTTCGTCACTATAATATTTATTGTCTAAATCATTGTTTAGAGTAAACATGGCTAGTTCATAGACTATTCTATTCAATGACTGTCCTTTTTGTGATAATTTATACTCAATGTTGTTTTCACTGATTACGTTTCTTTTGATTAATCCGTTTTCTTCCATTTCCTTTAGGCAGTTGCTCAAGACTTTATTTGAAAGATTTGGTTTGCCTTCTTTGAATTCATTGAATCTTGTTTTTCCAAAAAACATATCTCTTATCAGTTGGATTATCCATTTTCTGTTAATCAGTTGCATAGCAAGCTCTACTGGGCATTCTTCATTGTTTTCTTCGACCATGATTATCTCCATTAAAAATTTCTATAAATTAATATTAATTAATTTTAGGTAACCTGGAGGTAACTTAAAAGGAGATAGTTACTTTAAAGTTACCAAATCGATTTATATTTGATTATTTAAAATATAAGATTAAATAAAAGACAAATCTTTTATTAAAATTTTTAAGGAGAAAAATAAAATGTTTAAGTTAAATGCATGGAATGAAAACGAAAAGTTTTTTGCTTCAAAAATAGCACAGAATGTAATCTCCACAGCTTGTGGTTCTGATGTAAACACTGCTTGTGGCAGTGACATGACCGCTTCTGCTTGTGGTTCTGATGTAAACACTGCTTGTGGTAGTGACGTGACCGCTTATGCATGTGGCAGTGACGTAACTGTTTCAGCTTGTGGTTCTGACATTAACACTGCTTGTGGCAGTGACATTAACACTGCATGCGGCTCTGATATAACCACTGCATGTGGATCTGACAGATTTTAAGTAATTTAAAATCTGATTTTTTCTTTTTTTTAGGAGGTCATTTATATGGCTGATTTTTTTGCTTTTCAATGGCATATTCTTGATGACTGCGACCAAAGGTGCAAGCATTGCTATATCTTTTCTGAGGAAAACGACAAGGAACTGATAACAATGGGATGGGAGGATATGGAGAAGGTTTTTGACAACTGCATTGACATGTGCGAAAAGACAGGAAGGACACCATATTTCAGCATCACTGGCGGAGACCCTATATTGCATCCGAACTTTTGGCAGTTATTGGAAAAGATCCACGACGAAGGTGTTTACTACAATATCATGGGAAATCCATTCCACATAACCGATGAAGTTGCAAAAAGACTCAATGATTTGGGCTGCAGGCAATACCAACTGTCTTTGGATGGTTTAAGAGAAACTCATGATTATTTCAGAAAACCTGGCTCCTTTGATATAACCCTTGAAAAAATCAAGACTCTTCAGGATGCAGGAGTCCGTGCAAGCATCATGTCAACAGTCTCAAAGACAAACATCGATGAGATTCCTGAATTGATTGATGTTGTCGTTGAAAACAATGTCGGACTCTTCAGCTTTGCAAGATACTGTCCGACAAGCATAGAAAAATCAGCACAGATGTCACCTCAGGAATATAAGGATTTACTTGAAAATGTATGGCAGAAATATCAGGATTATAATGATTCAAATACATTTTTCACATTAAAGGACCACTTATGGACACTGTTCTTGTATGAAAAAGGACTATACAACATCGACCCTAACCTGAAAGATGATGTGATTTATGACGGATGCAACTGTGGAAACAGTCATCTCACTATTCTTCCAAGCGGGGATGTATTTGCATGCAGAAGAATGGACAGCAAGGTCGGAAATGCACTGACAGAATCAATGTATGATATTTTTTTAAACAAGATGGATGACTACAGAAGATTTGAGAACTTTGAAAAATGCAGCAAATGCGAGCTTTTAAGATTTTGCAGGGGTTGTCCTGCGGTAAGCTACGGCACAACACACGACATGTACTCTGCTGACCCTCAATGCTGGATGGAGATAGAATGAAAGCTGTTGTATTGGAAAAAACATGCAAACCAGAAGATTTGAATGTTAGTGAAGTGAAAATGCCTGAAGTCAAGCCTGATTGGGTATTGGTAAAGGTATTGGGCTTTGGAATCAACAGGGCCGAAGTGATTTTAAGGGATTATGAGGCCGATGAGGACTATATCAGTTTACCTGTAATTCCAGGAATTGAATGTGTGGGAGAAATTGTCGATGCCTCAAACACACAATTTGTGAAGGGAGACATGATTGCAGCATTGATGGGCGGAATGGGAAGAAGCTTTGACGGATCATATGCAGAATATGCCTTGCTTCCATCCAAGAATGTTTTCATGATTTCAGATAGTGTCTTTGAAAAATTGTCTCTTGAGGAAATCATAGCTGTTCCTGAAACATATTTCACATCCTACGGTTCGATAAAATCTTTAAACTTAAAAAATGATGATTCTATTTTAATTAGAGGTGCAACATCAGCGCTTGGACTTTCAACCATGCAGCTTGCAAAGGCATTGGGATGCAAAGTCATTGCAACATCAAGGGATGAGTCAAGATTTGATAAACTTTATCAAAACGGTGCAGATGAATCTATGGTAGATGATGGAAACCTGTCAGGAAAACTCAAATGTGACAGGATTCTTGAATTGATAGGTCCTAAAACACTTGAAGATTCAATGAAGTGCCTGAATAATGGAGGCATCTGTTGCGTTACAGGGGTCCTTGGCGGTGTCGAATATATGGACGAATTTGATCCAATCAAAATCATACCTAACAATACTTTTTTAACCTCATTTTTTTCTAATTATCCGACTCAAGAAATCATGGATGAAATTTTTGAATTTGTAATCAAGCATAACATAAAACCTGAAATAGCAAAGGTGTTCACCTCACTTGATGAAATCGGCGAGGCACACAAGCTTATGGAGTCAAACAAGGCACAGGGAAAAATAATATTTAAACTGGAGTAGTATATTAATGATAACAAAAGAAGAGTGTTTTAAGCAACTGAGAGATGTGATTGATGCAGTATTGTCAACCGTGGACAGCGAGGGAAATCCCCAGTCCAGAATAATTGACATAATGCATATTGAAGATGATAAGATTTATTTTTTGACAGGACGTGGAAAGGATGTTTACAGTGAAATCATCAACCATCCTCAGGTAAGCTACCTGTCACTTAAGGACAACAAGTCAATCAGAATAACCGGTGAAGCTCATAAACTGGATGACCAGAAGCATTGGATTGACTTGATATTTGATGAAAACCCGTTCATGAACAATGTCTATCCCAAAGGAACCAGGTATATTCTGGAACCATTCTGCATAGAAAACTACGAGATGGAATTTTTTGACCTTACTCAGAAGCCAATTTACAGGCATACATTTGCATTCGGTGAGTGTGAAGTAAAACATAAAGGTTTTGAAATAACTGATGACTGCATAAGCTGCGGCACATGCTATGCGTCATGTCCTCAAAGGATACCATTTTTAGCAGAAGACCATTATGAGATACCTCAGGAAAACTGTCTTCACTGCGGGTTATGTTTCGAAAACTGTCCTAACGATGCCATTAAAAGAAGATAGCTAGAATTTTTTGATTTTAACCATTTATTTTTTTTAGGGAATATGGGATTTTATGAGATTCGGAGGATGGTGACAGCCCAATGCCGTCTCAAAAAATTCTATCTTGGAAATCCTATGAAACTCTATGGGATTTAACTATGACGTTCGATATAAAAACGCTATTTTAAATATTGGGTTAGACAATATTTAGAGTAAGATTAATTAAAATCTTACTCTCTTGTTGTATCGATGCAACAGCTTCCTTGGACTGAATTCATGTGGGGATCATGAATTTTTGTTGTATCAATGCAACAGCTTGTGTTTACTGCACATTCTGATTTTGTAGTGTCAATGCAACAGCTGGTTTGTATGTTGTTTTTGTTCGCATTGTTTCGAATAACATCCTGTGCAATTTTTCGAAGGGAAAACTTTTCATTTTCATTCCAATCGTTTATTCTATACATTTTTGCCATCTCCTAGAATTTGAAAGCCACATTGATGTAACTTTCAATACAGACTTAGGCTATTAGTATATAAAAGCTTTTTGTAACTGTTTAGTTACTTCGTAAAAACCGAAACATTTATATGTGATAAAAACAAGTCAATATAGCCGACTGATTTTTAGGAGGTTATGCTTATGGAAATAAATAAACATATTAAATCATGTCCTATTGAATCGGTTGTATCATTAATCAGAAAAAAATGGGTTATCCAGATAATCAGAGATTTGTTTTACGGCAAATCCCGATTTCATGAATTCTTGGAAGGAAAACCAGATCTTTCAAATAAGGTGTTAAGCAACTGCCTAAAGGACATGGAGAAAAACGGTTTAATCCATAAAATTGTAGATAAATTCGATAAAAAGAACGTAAGATACAAATTAACTGAAAAAGGCAAATCATTGAACAAAGTATTGTATGAAATTGCCATGGTAACTGTCGAGAGTGAAAATTACTCCGACAAGCTTAGAGATGACTTGAAATCAAGTTTCAAGGAAAACTTGTTATAATTATAAATCAACTATTTGGGTTTCGGTGTGGACCCTGAACAACCACTTTTTTTCAAAACAATTTTCGGATTTAAAATCATTATTTTATCTTTAATTGCTTAAAATTGCTTTAAAATCAAATAAAAAGCTATAAATACTGTTAAAATTATTAAATACTTGAAAAATCAATCATATATTAAAAAGAACCTGATGATAATTAAGGTTGATAAATATGAAGGTTGATTTTAAAGTAGAAATTTTTAAAAATCGACTGGAAAATTGGCTTAATTCACTTAGTAATTAAAAAACAGAGGTTTTTAAATGGAAGCGAAAGTGACCATTACTATCTCATTTGATATTAGTTTTCTATTTAAACTAATTTATAAGATAGTTTTTTCTCACTTTAATATGTGAAAATAAAAACCTCTGACATCTCCGGATAATAGTTGAAAAACAATATTAAGTTAAGGTTTTACAGACTCTCATCTGTTAAAGGTTCTTTTCCATACTTAATGTACACACAACTATTTATCAATATATTTATATATAATAATTTGTTAATAAATATAACTAGAGGAAAACCTCTGAGATAATTTGAATTATCTTATTAATTACTAAGTAAATCAATATCATGGGAGAATTGTAGAAGAAATTCTACAATTGATATTGATTATAAAACTATTTTTTTAAAATCTTACTTATTTTAACTAAATCTTTTAAAAATTAACATTAACTTTAAAAAATATAAGAATCATATTTTATAATGAATAAAATATTTTAGGGGACAAAATATTGTTAGATATAAAATTATTCAGAGAAAATCCAGAAATTATCATAGACTCTGAAAAGAAAAGATTTAGAGATACAGAAAACGTAGAAAAAGTAATATAATATGACACCTTATGGAGAGAAGGTGAAAGAAAGTTAAATTCATTAAGATCTGAGAAAATCAAGATATCAAAATCATTCAAAAAAGCAAAAGAAGAAGGCAATTTTGAAGAGGTCGATAAAAGATCTAAAGAGGTTGCAGCAGAAATCAAGGAACTTACTGCAAAAAATGCTGAATGCCTCAAACTCAGGGATGACTACAGATACAAAGTGGGAAACATCATTGATGATGACGTTCCGATTTCTGACACTGAAGATGACAATGTGGTAGTCAGAACCTACGGCGAAATTCCAGAATATGACTTTGAGCTTTTAAATCATGTTGACTTGATTAATAAAATTGACGGTGCAGACCTTGAAACCGCAGCAAGCATTGCAGGTGCACGTTTCTACTACCTTAAAAGAGACATATTGCATTTGAATTTGGCATTGATTCAGTTTGCACTGTCCGAACTTGAATCTGAAGGATACATTCCAATGCAGACACCATTCTTTGTTAAAGGTGAAGTTGCAGCGGAAACCTCCGAACTAGGTGAGTTTGAAGAGACATTATACAAAGTGGATGGGGAAGACATGTATCTTATTGCAACTGCCGAGCAGACTTTGGCAGCTCTTCACAGGAATGAAATCATCTCACCTGACGACTTACCTTTAAGATACTGTGCACTTTCAACATGCTTTAGAAAAGAGGCAGGTTCACACGGAAAAGACACTTTAGGTATATTCAGGGTTCACCAGTTCGAGAAAATCGAACAGTTCATCTACTCAACACCTGAAGATTCCAGAAACCAGCATGATCATCTTATGGAAGTCACCGAAAGAATCTATCAGAAATTAGGCCTTCCGTATCAGGTAATAGCTATCGTATCATCTGCTTTAAACGACAATGCAGCTATCAAATATGACCTTGAAGCTTGGTTCCCTGGTTCCGGAGCATTCCGTGAACTGGTATCATGTACCAACTGTAAAGACTATCAGGCACGTAAGACCAAAACACGTTATGGAAGAGCAGGTTCTGGAGATGCTCAAACATTACACACTCTTAACAGTACAGCTATTGCAACAGAAAGGACAATGTGCTGTATTTTGGAAAACTATCAACAGCCTGACGGCAGCGTTAAAGTTCCTGAAGTGTTAGTCCCTTACATGAACGGAAAAACAGTTATTGAAGCTAAAAAATAGTGAAATTTTAAAAAGGAGATGCAATATCTCCACAATATTTTTTTTTAATTTGGAGTGTTGGCAGAAATTATTTGATTTTGAACATTTTTTAATTCTCCTTTTTTCATGAAAATTTTTTTAATTTAATGCTATGAACCTTATTGAACTAATAACTGAAAATAAATCCATTTTATTCTCTTTAATTATGCCAAATAATCTTATTAAATTATAGGATGCTACAATAGTGAACATTAAGTTCTGAACTCTTCCATTTAAAAATTTCCTTGCTGTTTTTCTAAGTTTTTTAATTTCACCATTAGTTAATTCCTGAACCATATAATGTCTTATTAATAAACTAATGTCTTTTTCTTTAATTATATTGAAAGGAGAGTTATAAGCTTTCTTTATTGTTCCGTCAATTGTAATATGTTCATAATTCGTTAAACCGATTCTATTAGCTACAATTAGAATAAAACTCATAATTGATTGGTAAA
>JAFUIW010000040.1 GCA_017473945.1 Methanobrevibacter sp.
GGTTATTGAAAAGTACGGTGCAGACCCGTTAAGAACATGGGCTGCAAACAGCGTACCGGGGTCTGATGTAATATTTGACTGGAAGGACATCAAGCACGGATACAGATTCCTCAATAAATTCTGGAATGCATTCAGATTCATAAGCATGCAAATATTTGATGAGGAAGTATCATATGAAGACGTTAAGAACAATTTCGGACCATTGGACTTATGGATTTTATCAAAATTAAATAACCTTAATAAAACTGTAGACAAAGCATTTGCTGACTACAACTTTGCAGATACAATAACATCAATCGAAAGGTTCTTCTGGCATGATTTCTGTGACGAATACATTGAAGCTGTAAAATACAGATTATACACCGATGTTTCAGATGAATCAAGAAGAGCTGCAAAATATACATTAAGAACAGTTGTGGAAACATGTCTCAAGTTAATGGCTCCAATCGCACCATTCTTTACTGAAGAGGTTTACCAATACTTCTCAGACGAATCAATCCATACAACATTATGGCCTGAAGTGTATGAGGAATTAATCAGTGAGGAAATGGAAACCAAAGGTGAAACCACAGTTGAATTGATTGATGAGGTTAGAAGATTCAAGTCAGCATCAAAAATCCCATTGAATGCAGAACTTGCTGAAGTAAACGTCTACACTTCAGATGAAGACTTGGTTGAAGTGTTCAATCAGTTTGATGCGGACATTAAAGGAACTTTGAAAATCAACGATTTGGAAATCAGTTCCGGAAAACCTGAAGTTCATGAAAAAATCATTGAAGTCGAACCTGACATGTCCAAAATCGGACCGACATTCAAAGGCGATGCAGGTAAAATCATAGGATATCTAAAATCAACTGATATTGATGAAATCGGCTCTGTTCTAGATGAAAATCATGAATTGACAATTGGTGAGATTGTAGTTCCTGAAGACATGTTGAACATCAAAAAGGAGATTGTCGGCGCATCAGGTAAGAAAGTTGACATTCTTCAATCCGAAAACTTGGATATGATTGTGGAAGTAATCAGATGATTACTTTCTCATTAACTTTTTTTAATATTAACGCTATTGCATAGGTTATAGCTAAAATAACTACTGTCCACAATATTGAATGAAATATTGGCTGTTTGTAAACCATTAAAAAAGGATATGGTCCTTCAACTATTTTTAAAACATTTAAAATAATCATTATAACTGCGTATATTATTGTAAAATATAATCCTTTAACTGTGTTTATGGTTTCGTATTTTTCTAGAAGTACAAATGATAATATTGCTAAAACAGGGCATAATGTGTGATGGTACAGCATTGATCCATTGAATAACAAATGGTATAGTCCTAAATCTGTTGTCCATGAAAGCACTGTTAAAACAATTATCAATGTCAATGTTGTTGAAACGACTGCAATGAATCTGAAAGATTCAAACCATTTGGGTAATTCTTTATTTTTTGAAATGTAAATCAAAAAGATTATTGATGATATTAGTAGCAATAGATTACTGTCTTCAGTATAATATTCAAATGAAGTTATTCCCAATTCACTAAAAACTAATATAAATCCAATTATTTCTAAAATGGCTATCACTAAATTGATTATTATATTAATGTTTTTGGAATTCATTTTATCATTTTTTATCCAATGTCATTTTCGATTTTTTTCACAACTTTTGCTGGAACGCCCAATGCTAATGAGTTATCTGGAATGTCTTTTGTTACAACTGCTCCTGCTCCAACAACCACATTATCGCCAATGCTTACTCCTGGAAGAACAGTTACGTTTCCACCTAGCCAAACGTCATTTCCAATTCTGACTTCACTGGCTTGTCCTAAATGTTTTCTTCTTTTTTTAGGGGATAATGGATGGCCAACAGTTGTAATTAATGTATTTGGTCCAATCATTACATTATCACCAATGTATACCTCTTTAATGTCCAATATGGTTAAATTAAAGTTTCCAGTAAAATTGTTTCCAATGTGGATGTTTTTTCCATTATCAAAGCAAAATCTTTTGGCTATCCATACTTTCTCGCCTACTGAACCTAAAATTTCACTTAAAACTTCATGCTGTTTGTCCAAATCATCTTCGGCAAGTGAATTGAATATATTGGCATTTTCAATTGCATGTAATTTCATTAATGAGATTTCTTCATCATCATAGCAGTATTCAAGACCAGCTAGCATTTTGTCAAATTCTTTCATAGGTAAGTATTTAATTAAAATAACTAAATATTTTTTCTAGTTTTTTAATTTTGTTTTGATGTTGTAAAAATTACTTATTATTATAAAATTCATCTATTAATATATAAATGTGTTGGTTAAAAACCAACAAATATATAAATATTATAATAAATATATTATTACATGACAAGGAAAACACAAAACAAAACCTCCATAGGTGATAAAATTCTGTATAAGGTGAAAACACCAAACGGGTGGTCTATTATTATAATGCCGGATAATATTTTAATTGATAATTATCATATTAACAAAGCACATATCCATCCTGATCCAAATAATCATGCCTGTAGGGTTGATTTGTCCCTGCAGGATTGTGAAAAAATCTATGAAATTATTAAAGATTACTTAAATGTTTCAAACGCATTTGATATTGAAGAGTTAATGAGGATGTTAAAATGATTATTACTTTAGTTAAAAAACAAAATGGACAAGAATTCATTCGTGAAATGGAAGAAACTTACAACTCTATTAGTGAATTGGAAAAACTATTCAAACGAACCAATAATATGAAAATGTATGTGGATTTGGAAAATTGGAAATATTATAAGGAAAATCCTGAAGAAATGATTGAAACAACTGAAAGTTTGGTAACAAACAAATTATCTCTATCAGACTTGGATTTGATTATATTAAACACAATCAAACATGAAAAACCAAGAAGCATAAGAGATTTGGCTAAAAAAATCAATAAAGATGTTAGCAATATCCAACCAAAAGTTAAAAAATTGGAAGAAAACGGATTTATAAAATTTGAAGAAGGCATTAAAAATAGTAAAATACCATATCTGACATTTGATGAGATTAAATTGGAAATTTAAATTTATTGATGACGGAGTTATTTTTGAGCAATACCTGCTGAAATTTTTCTATTTCACTTCATGACTTTGTAAAATCATGTAAAAAATTACATGTAATACTATGTGAAACAATCGGTCAGTGAAATATTGGATTTTGTGAAATAATCCTTTTTAGCTCATTTTTTAATTTTTTCCACAAATTTATTTAACTAAAAAATCAAAAATTAATATAGAAAATTTAGAGTGAATATTAAACGCAATATCGTTTTGGTTTTGATAAAATGATTCTTAAGGTTAAAAATATTTCGGAAATCGGTGGGGTCGTAAAGGCACCTCCTTCAAAAAGCTATTCACACAGAGCAGTAATATTGGCATCACTTTCCAAAGGAACTTCTAAATTATATGATATGTTATATTCAGAAGACACTTTGGCCTCAATTAGAGTTTGTAAGGCGTTGGGTGCTGAAATAAATAAAACTGATGATTATCTGGAAGTTATTGGAACTGGTGGAAAGCTGCATAATTCTTCAGAAAATCCAATTGACCTTGCAAATTCTGGAACAACTCTGAGACTGATGACATCAGTATCTGCCCTAAGCGATAATGAAGTTGTCTTAACAGGTGATGACTCACTTAAGACACGTCCTATGGGACTTTTGATGAATGCTTTATGGCCTTTAGGAATCGAAACAGAATCTCTAAATGACAATGAAAAAGCACCGATATTGATAAAGCCGGGTTATCATGGCGGTGAGACCAATATCTATGGTAATGTCAGTTCACAATTCATTTCATCAATATTGATTTCTTCACCTCTCTCTGAGATTGGTGTAACTTTATATGTATTGCCTGAATTCAAATCAAGGCCTTATGTCAACATGACCTTGGATATCATGAGGAAATTCGGCGTTAAAGCTTTGAAGGGTTATTATTTAAAGCATGAAACCTGTGATAAGGAATATCAAAGCTGCAAAATTGATGAGTTTAAGGTATTAAAACAGGATTATGTTGCTTGTGATTATACTGTAGAAGGCGATTACTCCTCAGCATCTTATCTATTGGCTTTAATAGCAATAAATGGTGGTAAAGTCATAATTAAAAATTTATTCTTTGATTCAAAGCAGGGGGATAAGGTAATCTTGGATATCCTGCAAAAAATGGGAGCTACAATTATTCGAGGTGAAGATTACGTTGAAATTGCATCAGAAGGCAATCTGAAAGCTATTGATGTGGATTTGTCAAATGCTCCTGATTTATTAATTACAGTAGCTGTTTTAGCAGCAATGGCTGAAGGAACAACAAACATCACTGGTGTTGCCCATGCCAGAGTTAAGGAAACTGATAGAATCGATACCACATGCCGTGAACTTGAAAAATTGGGATGTAAACTCAAAGAGCATGAAGATGGTATGAGCATCACAGGCGGAGTTACCTCCGGTCGTGTTGATTCACATGGAGACCACAGACTGGCAATGGCATTTAGCCTGATTGGCCTTAAGCATGATATTGAAATTACAAACGGCGAAGTGTTTGATGTGTCATTTCCTAATTTCATTGAAGCGATGGCAGAACTTGGATTTGAACTGGAGTTAAAAAATGAATAAGGAAGAACGTGTAATTGAGCTTATAAATCAGTTGGAAAATACTTTTGAGATAAGAACATTTCTGGACCATGACCCATATAAAGTGCTGGTCAGGACAATTTTATCTCAAAGAACCCGTGATGAAAATACCGATCAGGCCACTGAAAACCTATTTAACAAATATCATGATATTTATGCAGTTGTTGAAGCTCCAATTGATGATGTAAAAGAGTTAATCAGGCCTGCCGGTTTTTATAATGTTAAGGCAGCTAGAATTCAGGAAGTGTCTCAGATACTGATTGACCAGTATGGCGGAGAGGTTCCTGACACTGTTGATGAGCTCATTAAACTTCCGGGTGTTGGAAGAAAAACCGCAAACTGTGTTATGGTATTTGCCTTTGAGCTGCCTGCAATTCCGGTTGACACTCATGTTCACAGAATTTCAAATCGTTTAGGTCTTGTGGATACAAAAGATCCGGAGGATACTGAAGTGGAGTTATGCAAAATCGCTCCTGAAGAGTTGTGGATTAAGCTGAATGACTTGATGGTTCAGTTCGGTCAAAATATCTGCAAGCCAATTGGCCCTCAGTGTGAAATTTGTCCATGCACTGAGATTTGCGATTATTTTGCTGAAAATATTTAACTATTTTTCTTTTTTCCAAAACATTTATAAAGTAAAACAATGTTATATAACAATAGTTATTATAACGAATGTTATATTAACTTTCAAGATAACCCTTTTAATATACCATTAAAAACAATTAAATAATATAGGAGAAAAAATCATGGCAAACATACCTGAATTAAAAAGAGGAGTATTGGACAGCATTACTGATGCTATCGGAAACACTCCAATCGTAAGATTAAATAACTTAACCAAAGATATGGAAGCAGAAGTGGACGTAAAAATCGAATCATTCAACCCAACAGGCAGTGTAAAAGACCGTGTTGCAGTTGCAATGATTGAAGATGCAGAAGAAAAAGGATTGCTCAAACCTGGTGCAACAATAATTGAGCCGACAAGCGGCAACACAGGTATTGGACTTGCATTTGCAGCTGCTGCCAAAGGCTACAAATTAATATTGACCATGCCTGACACCATGTCCATTGAAAGAAGAAAATTCCTAAGTGTTTTAGGCGCTGAATTGGTTTTAACACCTGGTGCAGACGGAATGGGTGGAGCTATTGCAAAAGCAAATGAACTCAATGAGGAAACCGAAGGATCAATCATTTTAGGCCAGTTTGACAATCCTGCAAACGTAAAAATCCATGCAGAAACCACCGCTCAGGAAATCTTAAGGGACACTGAAGGAAAAGTCGACATTGTAATCGGTGGAGTGGGTACTGGTGGAACAATCACAGGAATCGGAAAAGTATTAAAAGAAGAAGTTCCTGGAGTAAAAATCGTTGCAGTAGAACCAAAAGACTCACAGACCTTAGGAAAAGGTGAAAAAGGACCTCACAAAATCCAAGGTATAGGTGCAGGATTTGTACCTTCAATCTATGACGCAAGCGTAATTGATGAGATTATTCCCGTTGAAAATGAAGATGCTGGAAAAACTTTACTTGCTCTTGCAAAAGAGGAAGGCATATTTTCCGGTATATCATCTGGAGCTGCAACTTGGGCTGCACTTGATTTAGCTAAAAAAGAAGAAAACAAGGGTAAAAGAATAATAGCAATTTTACCAGATAATGGGGAAAGATATCTCTCCGTAGACTGGTTATTTGAATAAGAATAACTATTTATACTATATGTTATATTATATAATATTATAAAACTTGGAGAATTCAAATGTTCGATGGTTTAAGAAGTGAAATTCAGGCTGTAAAAGATAAGGACCCTGCGGCACGTTCCACACTGGAAATATTTTTGTGCTATCCTGGTTTTTATGCATTGATATTCCATAGGGTCAGTCACTGGCTGTGGAATCACTCTCTTAAACTGCTTGCTCGTATGAATTCCAATCTGGCTAGATTTATAACCGGAATTGAAATACATCCTGGTGCAACATTCGGTAAAAGAGTTTTCATTGATCACGGAATGGGTGTTGTCGTTGGTGAAACAGCTATTGTTGGTGATGACGTGCTGATATATCAGGGAGTAATCCTTGGGGGTACCAGTACCGAAAAGACCAAAAGACACCCTACCATTGAAGATGGTGTGATTATCGGAGCAGGTGCCAAAGTGATGGGTAACATTACAATAGGCAAATACTCCAAAATAGGTACCGGGGCGGTTGTGCTGAAGGATGTTCCTCCGGAATCCACCTGTGTCGGAGTTCCGGGTCGTATTGTAAAGCATAAAGGAGTGCGCAAAAAAGTGGACCTTGACCACGACAAGCTCCCTGACCCAGTTGCCGATGCATTCAGAACAATTGAAAAACATCTTCAAGACAATGACAAACGTTTCGAAATATTATTCGATAAGCATGAAATCTGTTTAGCTGAAGATATTCGGGATGAACAAGAAGATTTAGAGGATTTGTTTAAAAAATAGAAGGGATTTTTTATGAAACCACCTTGTGAAATCGTAGTATGGTATGTAATACCCGCAATCAGATCAGAATTAGCCAAAGAGCTTTTGAACTTGGGAATGAGACAGAAAGACGTGTCAGAACTTATGGACATAACTCAGCCTGCTGTTTCTCAATACATCACTGACAAACGTGGAAGCGGAATCAAACTCAACGATGATGTAAGACAGATGATTAAGGATTTCGCCAAAGAGCTGGCTGATGGTGAAGCGACCAAAGCGCAACTGATTTCAAGAACATGTGCAATCTGCAAACATGTTGAAACCATTGATGTTTTAAACCAATTGAATATTGACAAGTCTGAACTTGGTGAAGATTGTGAATCTTGTTTAGGTTCAGAAGCCAGTAAATGCTAAAAATATTGGAAATAATAGTAAACTATTTAAACTATTAATTACCAATATTTTATTATACTTTAATGTTAAGTGGCAAGTTTACCGAGTGGCTTAGGTGTGTGGCTGCAGACCATAATACGGGGGTTCAAATCCCTCACTTGCCTTTTTGAATTACTATTTTTTGGAGTTTATTTTTATGGAAATTTATTCAACTTTATCTCGCAGTAAAGAGAATTTTGAAACTATTAACGATAACAGAGTTAACCTATTTGTATGCGGTCCTACCGTTTATGATGACGCACACATCGGACACGGCAGAACCTACATTTCATTTGATACAATAAAAAGGTATCTGGAATACAAGGGATATGCAGTATTTTACATCCAAAATGTCACTGATGTGGACGATAAGATCATCAACCGCTCAAAGGAAAGCGGAATTCCAGCAGATGAACTGGCCCGCAAATTCGAAAAAAGATACCGTGAAGATATGCATAAATTAAATGTTGACGGTGTCAATTTGTTTGCAAGAGCAACAGATCACATGCCTGAAATCATAGACCAAATTCAAAGACTAATCGATAAGGGATTTGCATATGAAACCGAAGATGGAGTCTACTTTGAAATAGATACCTTTGAAGAGTTCGGAAAACTCTCAAACAGAAATGTTGAAGAGCTGGAATCACACCGTGAAATTGCGGAAACCACCAAGAAAAACCAGCAGGACTTTGCTCTTTGGAAAAAACGTGAAGGCGTGGACGAACCTACCTGGCCATCTCCATGGGGAGACGGAAGGCCTGGATGGCACATAGAAGACACTGCAATCACAGAATACTACTTTGGAGAACAGTATGATGTTCACGGTGGAGGACTTGACTTGATTTTCCCTCACCACGAAGCAGAAATCACCCAAATGGAAGCGGTTTCAGGAAAATCTCCAATGGTAAGATACTGGCTGCACACAGGATTTTTAAATGTTAACGGAGAGAAAATGTCAAAATCACTCCATAACTTCATTACAATCCGTGAATTGCTTGAAAGCTATGAACCTGATACATTCAGATTCTTTGTACTTTCAACTCACTACAGAAGTCCGATTGACTTTTCAAAAGATTCTTTACATCAGTCTGAAAGAAGTTTGGATAGGATTAGAAAGTATTATGAACAATTGGATGTTGAAGTAACTGAAGAGGTTAACAGTGACTATGAAGTTTTAGCCAAATGGGGTAATGAGTTCTTTGACAGCATGGATGATGACTTTAACACTCCAAAAGCTATTGCAGCAATCTTTGGTTTGATTAATGATTCAAAAAATGAATTATATAATTTGTCTGAAGAGGATAAAATTGCTATTAAATCATTTCTGGATGATGCAAGCCATATCTTGGGAGTCAGCTTTGAACTTCAGGATGTCAATGCGGGTTCTGATGATTTACTTGGATTGATTTCTGAAGTAAGATCTGAATTAAGAGCCAAAAAGCAGTATGACTTGTCAGATAAAATCCGTGATAACCTGCAGGCTTTAGGTTATGACATTAATGATTAAGAGAATTTTTCTCTTCTTTTTTTTCTTTTCTTAATTTATGGGCATTTTTTTTAATTGTGATTTTTTCATTTAAAATCTAAAAGTAGTTATATCATTTTTAATTTTTCAGATTTTTTTAGGCACTAGTTTTTCCATGTTCAAAATAATATTTATTTAAGCTTATTTTTTTCTAAACTCATATGAAAATTGTTCTATAACAATATAGAAAATTATATATTCTCTATTAATCTAATAAATGAATGCAAAAATATTTTTTTAAAAAATACAAGTTTTAAGCAATTTTGTATTTTAAAAAATTGGAGGATATATTATGTTCGGAATATACACAAACAAAAGATTAAGCGAAGCTGAAAGCAAACTGTTGAATCAAAACCCAGATGATTATATCTGGTATTCTGCATATGTTCAAACAATTTTCAGGGATCACAGATTTTTCCAAATCAGAGAAGACATCAAACTTCCGCAGGACGACGATGATGATGGAGTTGTCTTATTGTTTGAAGATGGTGATGTTGTTTACTTTAAGACTATGGATAAATCTCCTACCTATGATGATGAAAAAGTCATTTTTGAGATTTGCTCCTATTTGGAAGGCCTTTTCAAACGTCCAATCAAGGCATATGTTGTATGTCCATCTGATGTAAGGATTGACATGAGCCAAATGAAATTTGAAGGGGATGGTGATGTCACTATCTATTTTGGAGCCCTAAAAAACAACACTGGTGAGGAAATCATTGAAAGGCTTGAAAACAAACTCAAAAACGGTGAAGAGTTCACAGTTCCAGATTCAATTGACCACATGCTCCTTCCATACACCGGCTTTAAAAACAAAGAGGAATTCAACAAAAGACTCAAGCATTATATGAATCTTGTAAATGAGTATGGGTGAAGATAAAATTTCAAATGACCTGTTCGATAAAACAGGCGAAAACGAGGATGAATTTTTCTACAATGCCATCA
>JAFUIW010000041.1 GCA_017473945.1 Methanobrevibacter sp.
GTATTTTTCATAGTACTCACCGTCAACAGTTAATATATAATCTATTTCTGAGTAAATTCAATAATCAACACCAGTGGAAATGCAAAACTTTTCCACTTCCTCTACAATTTTAAAAAGTAATTAATGACATTCATCCAATGTCAAATCAGCAGCATAACGAACATAATACTGAATTCGAGGATTGCCTTCCTCATCAAAATTATCCTGATACACTGAAGTCAAACAGGGATACTTTGGAATAATCTCACGCTTGATGAAATTATATATCGAATTGTACGGTTCGGGATTTTGATGAATAACCTCTCTAAAATCTCTCAAAATGTTTTCACCTCCATTAAATTAAATTATAACGGCTGAATAAAAGCCTGATTAGCATAATAATCTATGAACATCAAAATATTTAAAATTTCAGTTGGATTTGACTACAATTTTACTAAAATAAAGCAATTTTACAAAGTAACAACAATAATAATAAATATTTAGCAAAACTGAAAAAATAGTTAAAAAATCATATTCAAATAAAATGTGCACAATCAATGTCAAATTTTATCCATATAGAAAAATTGCCCTGGAAAAAATTTCATGTTTTAAAAAAAAACTCATTTGCCTTTGAAAGCCTTAATAATGCTTTCTGCAATTTTAAATGCATCTGCAATGCTGGTGAATTCCCATTTATGAAATTCTTGAGAATATCTGGATGGAACAGTTAACCTATAATCCGCCTGGTGTCTTAATTTTTTCAAAAGAAGAAGATCCCTATAAATTTGCTTGTTGATATGATAAGCGAAAGGACCTTTTTTCTTTATGAAATTAGGCAATTTTGTATGCTCACCGACTCTAGATTGATAATTCATATGCTGTTTTAGCCATTCTCTTAGGAAAAGAAAAACGGCATAATATATTTTAACATATATTGTTCGGTTGACTGCAGACTTTGATGAATCCAAATCATCCTTGATTTCATCCAACTCACCAGCAAATTCAAGAATTTCACGAGGATTTATATCCTCAAAATCCCCTTCCGTATTTTTCATAGTACTCACCGTCAACAGTTAATATATAATCTATTTCTGAGTAAATTCCATAATCAACACCAGTGGAAATGCAAAACTTTTCCACTTCCTCTACAATTTGAAAACGTAATTCATGCCATTCATCCAATGTCAAATCAGCAGCATAACGAACATAATACTGAATTCGAGGATTGCCTTCCTCATCAAAATTATCCTGATACACTGAAGTCAAACAGGGATACTTTGGAATAATTTCAGATTTGATGAAATTATATATCGAATTGTACGGTTCGGGATTTTGATGAATAACCTCTCTAAAATCTCTCAAAATGTTTTCACCTCCTTAAAATTAAATATGAAAACAAGCTTGAAACAAGCCCAAATTGTACAAATTAGTATGTGCGTAAAAGTATATAAAATTTCAGTTGGATTTGACTACAATTTTACAAAATGAAAGCAATTTTACCAACTAAAGACAATAAAAAAAGAAATCTAATCTATTAAAGTTAAAAAGTCATAGATTATCTTGGCGGCAACAACTGCAGTATTGTCACCCAAACGGTCAGTAGCAGTTTCAACGACATCCAATCCGACAACATTTTTATGGCAAAGGTTTTCCAAAATGTTTTCCACTTCGGATATAAAAAGACCTCCCGGTGTCGGGTTTCCAACGCTTGGAGCGATAGCGGGATCAATTACATCCATATCTATTGAAATGTAGATTGGTCCGTCAATGTTTGTTATGTAATATTCCAGAGCGTCCATATGTTTGTGAACATCCTTGTTTTTGAATGTCTGAATGTTATATGTGGACTTTACATAATCCTCTTCCGCAGCTGATGATGACCTTATTCCAATCTGGACAAGATTAACTCCCATCTCATGGGCTCTTCTCATTACTGTTGCGTGTGAGTATTTCTCACCTATAAAATCGAATGCAAGGTCCCTGTGGGCATCCAGATGTATTACTGTCAGCCTTTCATGCTTTTCTGAGAGAGCCTTTATGGCACCTATTGAGGCTGAGTGCTCTCCCCCGATTATTATCGGTTTCAAGTTCAAGTCCAGAATCTCATTGACTGTGTCCTCAACGATTGCGCAGGTTGCCTCACAGTTGCCAGGAATGACATTGACATCCCCGAAATCGTAAAATTCAGCTGTCAATTCCTTGTTAAAAATAGTATTGTATTTTTCAAAACCAAATGAAGCTTCTCTTACTACAATTGGTCCTAAACGTGCACCGGAGTGATAAGAAGTAGTGCTGTCAAAGGGAACTCCGATTATCCCGAATGAATTTTCTTTTATATTCTCATTTTCGTGTGAGAATGCGAATTTCCATGGTTCGTAAGTATTTAAAAGCATAATGGTCTAAAAAGGAAAATAAATAAGAGAAAAGGAATCTAGTTAGATCCTCTAGTTCTCATTATTTTCATGTTTCCTAAAGCGACAATGTATTCTACTTCAATACCTTCTACGATAGAGTCTTTTAAGTCTTCAGGCATTGGTAAGTCAATGGTATCATAGTTTTCCATATCCATAATTTGAACCATGTCACCTTGGATTGAAATAACTTGTCCTAATCTTTTATCGATGATTGGAATATCAGTTTTACTGTCTACAGGTTTTACAAGACTTCTTTTTTGGCCATCGAATACACCGATAGCTTCGATTCTTGCTTTTGCTGCTCCGTGTTTACCAGGGGATGAAGTTGAGTAACTGACGATTTTACAAGCTTCTCCTCCTAATACGATGTATTTTCCTACTTTTAATGTTTTAATTTCTACAACTTTTGTTGACATTAATTTTCCTCCATAAATTTAAAAACCGGTTTTTAATCTTATAATAAGCATTATTATTAGATTAGTATTAACTATATTTTCTATTTTATATAAAGTATTCGTTTAATTTAGAAAAATCAGAAAAAATTAAAATGAATAAAAATTAAATTCCACCCATATTATGGTAGTAAAGCAGGAGTGAAACTGCAGTGAGAATCAAGATTACAAAAATCCATACGATGACGAATATCTTTTTGTTGTCACGTTCCCCCTTAATCCAGTACTTTTCGCCTTTCTTGTCGGATTTGTGTCGTTTTGTGTTTTTGTAAAAGTCATCATTTCTCAGGTAGTTATAGAATGCCCTTGCGATGAAATAGTAGATTACAACAAAGACAACTCCAATGAAGGGAATTGAGCCCCCGTGAAACACTGTCAGAACGACAACTGATGTCAAAAGCATAAGAAACATGAAAAGGCATGCTGATATGAAAATTGATATATACTTGTTAAAAATCATTAAGGTACACCTAAATTTACTTATATAATTCATTATTTAAATATGTTCCACCAAATAGTTACATAGTGATATAATGAAAATAGCTATAGTTAGTGGAAAGGATGAAGGTCCGACAAAATTGAATGCATTCGACAATGCCCTGAGCGATGCCGGAATCGGTGACGTTAACCTCATAAAGGTTTCCAGCATGCTTGCAGGAAATGCTGAAATTGTAGATTTGCCAACTCTGAAAGCGGGCTCAATGGTGAACTGTGTTTTATCAGAAGTTACCTCAGATGTCAAAGGAGAGGAGATTACTGCAGTAATTGCACTAGCTATTGGAGAAGAGCTTGGCTGTGTTGTCGAGACAACCGGACGGAACAAAAACCATGATGACCTGGTGGAGGAAGCGAAATTCATGGTAAATTACATGATGGAGAAACGTGGAGTTGAAATCAGGGCCTTGATTGTTGAATCCTCCACAGCAACCGTGGACAACATTGCATCAGTGATTGCAAGCGTTGTCTATGTTGAAGAGTAAGGAAAAACTTTATCCCAGTTAAATATTACATAAGAAAATAATTATTAAAAACAAAGGTGAGAAAATGGATGCTCAAGACAAGAAATTAGCAACTGATCTTGCATATGAAATCATTAAAGAAGTAAGCAGAGCCACAAGACCATATATCGGAACACCTGAAGCAGGTGAAAAAGTCAAAATTGGTGCTGACGGAACTCCAACCTCATTAATTGATGTAATATCTGAAGAGAAAGTTGTGCACATCCTAAAAGAAGCGCCAGTATACTCCTATATTATCAGTGAAGAAATCGGTGAGTTGAGACTTGGTAAGGGAACAAAAAGAAGCGTTTCACTTACACAGGAGCTCAGACGTGATGACTTAAGCGAAGAGGAAAAGCCTAAGTTCATATTTTTGGTGGACCCCATTGACGGAACCAGCAATGCAATAAAAGAAATTCCGGCATTTGCAATTTCAATTGCTGTAGCCAGCGTTCCTGAAGGAAGGGTTGCAACACTTAACGATGTTGAACTGGCATTTATCTCAAACCTTGCAAACGGAAACTTCTTTGAAGCCGAAAAGGGAAAAGGCTGCTGGCTGAACAACAAGAAGGTGCATCCAAGCGAGGAAGTGAAAATCAGCAACATGACCCTTGGAGGATTTACCAAAAGCGGCACTTCACAGGCATCCAAGCTTGTCGACAATGCTAGAAGGATGAGAGTGCTTGGAAGTGTGGTTCTGGAGCTCTCATATGTTGCAAGCGGAAGATATGATGCATTTCTAGACCTCAGAGGAAGCAGAATCATCGACATTGCCGCTGCAAAGCTTATCCTTGAGGAGGCAGGAGGAATCATTACAGACAAGTACGGTGAAAAGCTCAACAGCACCTTAAGCATCTATGAAAAAACAATCGTTGTTGCGGCAAATACAAAAGTTCTCCACAAGCAGATGATTGACATTCTAAATGACAACCAGACAGACCTGATTGCCAAAGTGGGAGTTGTAGGAAGAATCGACCAGGACAGAAGCGCATTGTTTTCCGTGCAAATCATAGATTATCTTCTAACCAGCGGAAGAGAAGTAATAATCGAAAAGAGACTGGCTCAAAAGATTATGGAGCTTAAACATAACCCCGAGCTTCTAAAGATTATTGCAAAAACAAAACAGGATTATCCAGAAATGGCCGAATTGCTTGAGGGCATCAACTTCAACATTGACTTTGAAAAAATGTCAGAATACATTTATGACTTTAACTGCGACATGGCAGTGATTCTTGGAGGTGACGGAACACTCCTAAGAGCAGAATCACAAATGAAACCTGAAATACCGGTATTCGGAATCAACATGGGAACCGTGGGATTCTTGACAGATACCGAAATCCAGGACACATTCACCGCCCTTGATGAAGTCCTCAGAGGAGAATACTACAAGGAAAAAAGGTCAAGGATTGTGGTATCCCATGAAAACAACCAGTATTCAGCAGTAAATGAAGTGGTCATCATGACAAGCAAACCAGCCAAAATGCTTCATTTCCAAATCAAGGTAGATGGGGAAATCATCGATGAGGTAAGGGCCGACGGACTCATCATCTCAACGCCGAGCGGATCAACAGCATATGCGATGTCTGCAGGAGGACCTATCATGGACCCTAAGGTTGGAGGATTCATCATTATCCCGATATGTCCGTACAAGCTTGGAGCAAGGCCTTTTGTAGTTTCAGACAATAGTGAAATTGCCGTGAAACTGCTTAAAAAGGGTAAGAGTGCAGTGTTCGTTATGGACGGTCAGCGAAACGAGGAAGCAGACTATGAAGAGGAAATCAAATTCAAGAAATCCGACAAGAGCGCATATTTCATCAGAACATCCTCAAAGTACTTCTACAAGAAGGTAAAGGAAAAACTTGGTGAAGGCGGCTTGAACGGCACAGACAGGTGTATGAATGAATAATCTCGTCATTGACATGACCCATGGCGGCGTGAAAATAGCCGTAAGCCTTGCAAAGAAGGGCCGAAACGTTCTTGCATACGACATATACAACACTCTCAGCGTCATCGACAGAAGGATGCTTGAAGTATATGACGTGTGGATTTTAAACGATTTAAGTGAGATCCAGACATATAAAGGAGATATGAGAATAATCTATCCGATTCATCTTCCCCTGACCCATGAGGAGATTTGCAAAAACAATCCAGACTTGAACTACTCCTTCATCACCCATCATGGAATCGTAAGGGAACTTCTTGAAGACTGGGGAGATGACATTGCCAAGGTTGAAATTACCGGAGTGAAGGGAAAGACCAGCTCTGTTTTCATGCTGAAGGAAATTCTGATAGATGAAAACCCTTTGATACTGTCAAGTTTAGGTGCGCTTCTGTATGAGGATAAAAAGGAGATAATCCTTAAAAAAAACATATCAATAACCCCTGCAAACATCAAGGAAACAATTGATCTTGCATATAAGATTGCAAATCCCATCTGCAAGATTGCCGACGGCGTTGTTGAAAGCGAAAACCTGAGAAAATATGACTCTGCAATCTTTGAATCTTCTCTCGGCGTGAGCGGAATCGGAGACGTCGGAGTTTTGACAAACATTTCAGAAAACTATCCGATTGCAAAAAACAGGTTGAGTGCAAGTGAAGCGAAAAGGCAGGTCTTCAACTGCGATACTGTGGTGTGCAACAAGGAAAGTCTTGATGCCTATTACAGTGACGTTACACATCCCAAAATCAATACGTTCAGCCTTGATGACGATGAAGCAAACATGTACGTCAGTGCGGTTTCATATTCCCTTGACAAAACCGAAATTAGTGTAAATTACAATGATGTGAAGACAGTTAACGGCAATGTTTCAAACGGTTCTATGACAGTTAAAACATTTGCACCCGGACGTCACCATGTCATGAACGTTTTGGGAGTCATTTTAACCGGAATTTGCCTTGAAATAGATGAAGATAAAATAATTGAGAGATTAGCTAATTTTAATGGGATTACTGGAAGAACCGCAAAAAGAAGTAACGGGAATTTCACAGCAATCGAAGAGATAAATCCCGGAATCAACACCGATGCGATAAGACAATCCATAGAGATGATCGCCAATTTGGACGAATGGTGCGTTGCAATCGGAGGAGATTACGGAATTACATGCGAAGAAATCGATGAAAGCAAGGTTGCAGAGTATCTGGAAAGTCTCGAGTGTGAAATTATTCTTACAGGAGATGTGGGCTCTTCAATATCTGACAAACTAACAAAAGAAACTATTTTTATTGAAAACCCTTCAGAGGTTTATGATTTTGCCAGAAACAATGACAAAAATCTTCTGCTGATATACAGGTCAGATTACCGCAAGGTTTCACAACGATGATTTTGAAACATTTTCCCACAAAAAATTGAAACATTTAATTATTAAAACCTATAAAAATTAACAATGTAGGACTAGTTATAAGTGAGAACTTATTTCTAGTAAAAGTTAATTTTTCTAGAATGAAAAATTCGGAGATTTAGATAATGATTGTTGGAACTCGTGGGAGTCAATTAGCCCTTGCTCAGACAAATCAGGTTTGTGCGACATTGTCTGCATTAACCGGCAAGAAAATTGACGTTGAAATTATTAAAACAAAAGGAGATAAAATTACAACCTCCCAACTGTACAATATGGATTCAAAAGGCCTTTTTACCAAGGAACTGGACATTGCACTTTTGGAAGAGGAAGTTGATTTTACAGTACACAGTTTTAAGGACTTACCTACCGAACTTGACGAAGATTTGGAAATCGTTGCCGTTCCAAAAAGAGAATCTCCACATGAAGTCCTCATTTCAAATAAATCCTGGGACGAACTGGGTCCTGGTTCAAGACTTGGAACCAGCAGCCTCAGACGTGAAGCCTTCTGCAACCACTACGAAAAGGAGTTTGAACTTAAACCTATTCGAGGAAATATCGAAACAAGAATACAGAAGGCTTTAAGTGATGATTTGGATGCTACCATAATGGCTGAAGCGGGATTGAAAAGACTTAATTTGACCAAATACATCAAAAATGTATTTCCACTAGATTACATTACCCCGCCTGCAGGCCAGGGTGCACTTGCAATCATTACACGTAAGGATTATGAGAAAAAAGAGACTATAGCTAAGTTAAATGATTACGTTTCAATGCAAGAAGTACTTGCAGAGAAAAAGGTGCTTGAGGAGCTTGGCGTTGGCTGTCAATGGCCAATCGGTTCCATTGCACGCGTAAATGACAAAGAATTTAATGTTTATTCAATATTATTGACTAAAGAAGGAGAAATCCTTAAAGAGCAAAACGAAAAAGGTTCTATTAAAGATGCACTTGAACTTGGCGGGCGCATTGGAAGACTTTTTGCGGATTATATATAAACGGAGGAATTGAAGTGAAAACTGTTAACGTAGGAGTTATCGGAGTAGGAGCCATGGGTGAAAACCATGTCCGTGTCTATCACAAAATGGAAGAGGCAAATTTGGTTGCTGTTTCTGACGTTAGTGAAAGGGCTCTTAAAAAAATTGAGAAAAAATACGGAGCCAAAGGATACACAGACTATTGCGAACTACTCAAAAATCCAGAAATTGAAGCTGTAAGCGTATGTGTTCCAACCACATTCCACCATGCAGTGGTAATGGAAGCAATCAAATGTGGAAAACACGTACTTGTTGAAAAACCGATCGCATTTACATTGAATGAAGCGGAAGAAATGATTGCTGCTGCTAAGGAAGCAGGAGTATTGCTTGCAACAGGTCATGTCGAACGGTTTAACCCGGCAGTTCAAAAAGCTAAGGAACTTATTGATGACGGAGTAATTGGAGATATCGTATCTGCTTTTGCAAAAAGAGTAGGACCACTCCCACCAAGGATTAAGGACGTTGGTGTGTCAATAGATTTAGCTATTCACGATTTAGACATTATGAATTACTTATTTGAAGAGGATGTCACTCAGGTTTACGGTACAATGAACAGCAGTTTCGATGATTCAGAATTTGAAGACCACGCAGAGATTATGGTAAACTTCGACAACGAATCAACAGGTATCATTGAGGTAAACTGGCTGACCCCATACAAACGTAGAGAACTTGAACTTACCGGTACCGCCGGAATCATTTCCGTGGACTACATAAAGCAGAGCATTGAAGTGTACGGTAAGTTTGCTCAGGATATTCAAATCAAACATGAAGAGCCTCTTAAAGGCGAGTTAAAATCATTCTTAAATGCTGTAGTTAACGATATCGAACCGGAAATTACCGGCGAAGACGGGCTTAAAGCTCTTAAAATGGTTATTGCTGCTAACAGATCTTCTAAAGAACATAAACCAATTATTTTTGAGGAATTATAATCAGGTGATAATGTGAAACAAAAATTAATTCAAAAGGCTCAAGAACTCAGAGAACATGGATTTACCACTGGAGAAATTGCTGATGAACTTAACGTGAGCATGGATACCGCAAGATGGTTAACACTTCAAAAAACTGAAGAAATTAAATCTGACGCTCCTGTTGACTTTGCAATCAACTGGAAAAGTATCGGCGGAAACTCAACCCGTTTAAGTTACGTTTCAGGCGCTTTAAGTGACATAGCACTAACCCATGGAGAAGCTGATGTTGTATGCGGTATTGCAGTTAGCGGCATTCCTTTTGCAACAGTAATGGCCGAGTTTTTAGAGGACATGACCGGATTAGACACATCTCTTGCTATTTTCCACCCTAACAAACACAGAAAAGACAGTGATGAAAGCGGTGATGAAGGTACAATCAGTACCAACTTCGGAACAGTCGAAGGCAAGAAAGTGATTATTGTTGATGACGTAATCACCAGTGGAAAAACCGTAAAAGAAGTTATCCACACAGTAAAAGATTTAGGCGGGGAACCTACCTGCGTTACAGTCCTGATTGACAAGGCAGGCCTTTCAGAAATTGAAGGAGTCCCTGTTGAATCATTAATTAAAGTTAGTAGATTATAATCTACTACCATTTCTATTTTTTATTGCTTTTAGCATACAAATTTTCAAGTCGGCTGAAGCTGGACAATAATTTCAAAAAACACCATACTGCAAACATGCAATTTAATCATAAAAAACTACAATTAAACATCACTTCGCCATCACAATAATCATTTTAATTCAAGGAAAAATAAATTTAATGGAAGATATGAAACAAAAATAATCTTGAAAGATATAGGATGTAGATGAAACCATGGATATTTTACTACTTCAAAACATGTCAGTGATTCTAATCACCGCAGTGATTGTGCTTTTGATTTTCAACAAGCTGAAACTGCCTACGATGATTGGTCTTTTCATAACAGGAATCGTTTTGGGTCATGCAATCAACGACACCACACTGATATCAAGCCTCTCAGAGCTTGGAGTCATATTTCTGCTCTTCATCATAGGTCTTGAGTTTTCTGTTGAAAAATTCTCGGCAATCAAGCGATATGCACTGATTGGAGGAATTCTGCAGGTGGTACTGACAACCATTCTCATATCAGTTTTGGGTTTGGCATTGGGCCTGAATCCGAACAGCGCGATATTTTTAGGATTTCTGGTTGCATTCTCCTCAACAGCAATCGTGATGAAAGTGATGCAGCAAAAGCACATCACACACTCCGTTCAGGGAAGGGTGACACTGGGTATTTTGATATTCCAGGACATAGCAGTAATCATCGTGATTCTGATTACTCCGCTATTGGGAGGCCAGCCGCTTGAGCTGAATACGCTTCCGGAACTTCTGATTAAGACAGTGGGACTTGGAGCAATCATATTTGCCGGCGCCAAATGGTTCATACCGCTGGCCCTGAGGGATGCTGCAAGGACAAAAAACAGGGACCTTTTCCTGCTTTTGACACTGTTCATCTGTATGGGAACCACATTCGCAACAAGCCTTATCGGAATCGGACCTGAGCTTGGTGCGTTCATAGCAGGGCTTCTGATTTCAAATACAGAATACTCCCACCAGACACTGGGCTACATCCAGCCTTTCCAGGACGTGTTCATGAGCCTGTTTTTCATAAGTATCGGTTTGATGGTCAATCTGCACCTTTTCTTGCACAACATAGTCATCATAGTCACATTGACAGTGATAATATTGGCCATTAATTTTTCAGCCACATTGATTACGGGAATGGCACTCAAGCTTCCAACCAAGGTTTCAATAAGCATTGCAATACTTTTAAGCCAAATTGGGGAGTTTTCATTCGTGCTTGCAAAGGAAGGTATGAAATACTGTCTTATGACAAATGAGTTTTTCTCAATATTTTTGGGCGTGAGCATCCTTACAATGTCATCCACACCATTTCTGGAAAAGATGACTCCGAAAATCATCAATGCATTTTCAAAAATCAGCTATTTCAAGGTCGACAGCGAACTTAAAAGCCTGCCTGAAGAGCTGGAGGATGCAGGTGAAATTGAGGACCACGTCATCCTCGTAGGTATGGGCCTTAACGGAAAGCAGATGGCAAAGGCATGCAGCGAGTTCAACATTCCCTACCGTATCGTCGACATGAATCCTATAATCGTTGAAAACCAGCAGGCCCTTGGAATTCCTATTATCTACGGAAAGGCGTCAAACGAAAGTGTCCTAAAGGAGCTGAACATTACCTCAGCACTCTGCATTGTCATATCAGCATCCACATATGAGGAAACCCTGAAGACAATCGATGCTGCCCGCCGTCTCAATCCGGACATTCACATCATCGTGCGTACACAGTATCTGAGAAATATCGATGAGGTCATAGAGGCAGGAGCGGATGAGGTGATTCCAAAAGAGTTTGAAACAAGTATCATGATGTTTACAAGGATTATGGACTATTACAACAAGGACGTTGATGAGATAAGCGATGCGGTGAATGACCTGAGGTCAGACAACTACAACGCATTCAGAAACGTCACTTCCGAGGACATCTCCACATATCTCAACTACAAGTACACAGATTTGGAAATCGACTCCCTAAGAGTGAGCGAGAATGCGCATCTTGACGAGTTTCCCTTTGAAAAATACAGTCTCAAGGTTACAGGCGTTGTTCGTGGAGAGGACACATTCATTGAGGTTGGCAATGATTTCAAGTTTCTGGAGGATGATTTGATACTGTTCATAGGACATCGCGAAAACATCAACAAGTTTTTCGATAACATTTAAATAGTATAACGCACAAGATATACACAAGGTGATAATATATGTATATAACAATACAAGCACTCAACAATATGCACGGATCAAAACCATTGAAAATTGATGCAATCGTAAAGCTGGTCAAAGAACCTGACAACAAATACGATACCGAAGCGATCGCCTGTGAAATGAGATATTTCGGCAAAATAGGATATGTATCAAACAGCACCAACACAGTTGTCATCGGATCAATGAGCGCAGGACGCCTATACGACAAGATAAACGACGAATACTTTGCAAGAATCAAATTCATCACCGGTCAAACAGCACTTGCAAAGGTATTGACTTCAGACGAATATATCGCAGAGGTGGAAAACCCTGAAAGCGACATACACTACCTGTCAGACGACTTGGGAAAAATCGACGTTGATTTCATATCAAAAAACATAAAAGGTGATGACAGTGATTGCTAGCTACGAACTGATGGAAAGCCAAACTCACAAAAACGTTGCAGTCATTCCAATCAAAACACCTATAAATCACAATGTTGACCTTTTGACTTTAAAGAAAGGTTTTGAGCTTGACCTGGTCAGCGTCAAGGAATGTGAACATTCAACCGTAAACACAATCATCGTTGAAAACAAATCAGTGGTACCCCTTCTTCTGGTTGACGGCGAGGAGATAGTTGGAGGAGACCAGAACAGAATAATGGATGCAAGCATTCTGATTGCACCACAAAGTGAAATGAAAGTGCCTGTAAACTGTACCGAACACGGACGCTGGGGATTTAAAAGTGAATTCAAGCAATCAGAACATATTGCCAATTACAGGACACGCCTTGCCAAGCACCATGCATTCAGAAGCAATGGAAGCGTTCAGCAGGCAGTCTGGGATTCAATCGACGAGCTTGAAACATCAAGGTCATTTTCATCCCCTACTCAGGCAATGTCTGAAAGCTATGAAAATGCAAAGGCGGATTTGGATGAATTTTTAGATGCCTTCAGTGTGGTTGAAGGTCAAAGCGGCATTGTCGTTTTGATAGACGGTGAAGTCAGGGGCTTTGAGGTCTTTTTAAACTCCGAAATATACAGAGAGTACCATGAAAAAATAATCAAAAGCTACCTGATTAACGCAGAGATTACAGATAATGTATTCACAATCAACAACGATGCAATAAACAGTGTCATTGACAATGCATTAAATGAGGAGTTTGAAGAGGCAAAAAACGAAGGTCTTGAAACCCGATTTGAGATAAAAGGTGGAGATGGTGTAGGCAGTTGTTATACCTACAAAAATGAGCTTGTTCATATGTCTTACCTTGTCGGAAGCGTTGATTACACAGAAAAAATCAAGAAACTGATTATTAATGATGATGTTAGAACCTGATATTCAAATCAGACAACATCACATCTATTTTTTTATTTAACTTATCCAGATTCTCATCGATTTCCCTTTTCTGATATTTCAAATCATCCAGTGAGATGAATTCGCCTTCAAATGTATCGACATATCTTGAAATTGACAGGTTAAATTCATTTTTGGCCAATTCGTTGACAGTTATAACGTTTGAGAACTTATCAACAACAAGTCTTTTGGCGTATGCATCGACAACATCTCCCAGAGTTTCGGGAGATAAAAGAATATTTCTTTTAAACAAACCTGGAACTGCATCAGGTGCAGGGATTGTAGCGTACATCTTGGACATGTCTATGAAGACTATGTCATCACATGATTTGTTTTTGCGAAATATCACTATGATTTCAGATGCTTTAGGTCTTGAAAGCTCGTCCGGAATGCTTATGATTGCATCAATATAATTCTTTTCAACTGTCAGGTATTTTCTAAGCAATTCAAGTGAATTTTTAAACAAAAAACTCTGGGACATTGCAACAGCCATCATGCCGCCATCCTTAAGGCAGTTTATCAGATTTATCAAAAACAGGTATTCGCTGTCCTTCAGTGATTCGTATTCTCCATGAAACCGGACTGGGGATGCATTTTCAAGATCCATCTTGCTTAACAGATTATCTATTGCGCTGTTGAGCTCATTGTCGTCCATGAATGAGTCCATGTTCATGTCAAAGTTGTCAGATAGGATGCTTTCAAGCTGTTTTCTCTTGTTTCTTTTAGCCATTTCGATGTTTTGTGCATTGTTCAGCTTTCGCATG
The DNA here is from genome assembly GCA_017473945.1 of Methanobrevibacter sp. Taxonomy (GTDB): domain Archaea; phylum Methanobacteriota; class Methanobacteria; order Methanobacteriales; family Methanobacteriaceae; genus Methanocatella. Next base: position 14,083 of record JAFUIW010000041.1, read on the forward strand.
TTTTTTGAAGTTATTGGAGGTATTTTTGCCATTATCACATCAAATGATGTGAAAGGCACGTCCTGAGATTCCAATGGAGATGAAAATTCAAGATAGAGATTATCAAAGTTGAAATAGTTGATTAGAAACTTTACTATGCTTGCGCAATATGTAATCTTGTCAAAGCCCTTTGCATGGAAATTTTCAATGCCCCTTTCACAATATCTCTTCAAGCTAACCAGTGAAGAACCATCATTTAAAAACGGATTGTAAACGTCTGAAATGTTTTCGCTGCAGTGGGTGATGAGTTCAATCAGCATCTGGTTGACATAATCAGGATCGCTGTTGATTCTAATCATCCGGGACTGACAGATATGGTCAAAAACCCTTTCGAATGGAAACTGATTATCCAATATGTCAAGTTTTGAGATTGAATAGATGATTTCCTTAACGATTAAATGATTTTCTCCTTCAAACTCGAATTTCTTAAGGTTGATTTCACTTTTAACAGCCTCGAATATGAAACTGAAGTACTTTTCATAGTTGGAGTTTGATTTAAATTCGATGTTTTGTGAAAATGCCTCGAAAAAGTCATATATGAAGAATCTGTTTGAATATGAATTGTTGATTACCTCATCCATAAAATAATCGGGGCCTGTGATGTAATAGCCGAACATCTGCAGGGCATCATTTCTGAAAATTTCCCTAAACTCCTCATTGCCATATGCCTCATCCAGGGTCAACGCCTTTTTTTCTATGACACTTCGAAAATAATCCTTGAGAATGTCTGAAGCATATTTGTATAAAAATGAATATATGATAAGATATGATACGTCCTGTGAAAAATCGATTTGACGTGATTTTGACAGGATGTTTCTCAGGATTTTATAGTTTTTGGCCCTTCGCATTTAAAATCCCTCCCATAATCTGTTTAGGATTCCCTCTTTCAGGTTTTGGTCATATTCAACTACTCTTTTGTCTTCAACAATCCTTTCATTTATTGTGTTTAGAAGTTCGCCGTACCTGATTTGTGTTTCAAAATCCGGCATGACCAGTTCTATTTCCTTGATTTGCTTTAATGATGCATGGGGAATTCTTTCTGTTGATGACAGTTCATACAATTGTTTTTTGACGTGGGCATTGGTAAGCGCATGAGCCATAAATGAAGGATCATATCCTTCGTGCGGTCTTATTACAGCTATCCGGTCACTTATCACCAATCCCTGCCGGTTGACACAAACAACATCGTAGGGATACGGCATCTTCATTAAAACATCACCCGGTTGGGTGAAATGGTGTGGTTTTAGGTTTTTTGGATTGAGCTTTAATGATTCGAAATCTTTTAGAATGCCATCCTTTTGAATGGACCTTTGAACTATAACATCAAATTTCTCACCATCATCATCCAAATATCGCCTGTATGAAAGTCCGGTGACGACTTTTGCGATATCTTTTAGTTTTACTTTGTTCATGTTTTGCCTCGAGTGGTTTTGGGGTGATGCGGGTTAGCACATCACCGGTGATGGTTGAAACGAACATGTTTTTTGGTTTATTTAAATTATAAGTCATGATCGCTATTGGTAGAGTCCGTCGACATCATCTAAAAGAGGTGTTTCAGACACTTCCTGAGGGTCCACCTTTTCGGCAGACACACCCCCTATTACACCGACGCTTTGTATGTTGTCCTTTAAAACCGCTGTGGAAGTGATTCCTGGCCCTTGAGGTGAAAGTACAAATAAGTCAAGGAATGTTTCATCTTCCCCGACAATGAATGCCGGTTCAATTGCCTCAGCAGCCTTGGTTTGGACTTTGATTAATATGTGCTTAGCCTCGTTTTCACCTTCGATGCCAATTTCATCTCGGATGGTCTTATCGAGACTTTTGACTTTGTCGCTCCAGTTTACTGAATGGTTATGGTTCATTTTATCACCTACTTTATTTTTCCACTGACTGTGGTGGCGTTCGACTACCTTTTTTAGAAATAAACATTCTTGATTGAATGCATTTTTCTAAACAAAATACTTTTTTGTAATTATAACTTGTTTGTAATCTTATATAAACCTTTCGTTTTTATATAACTTTTCTTGAAAAATACAACATATTACAATCACAAATAGTAATATATTTGACATAGTATATAAAGCTTTGGTTTTTTATTGCATATTTTAAGAAAATGCACAAAAGTGATTTGGTGTTTTGATGAAAAAAAATAAAAAAATAATAGCAATATCTGCAGAAATATCGCTATACCTTAAATTTAACTTTTACGTTGCCTATTTTAATATTGTTGCCTGCAGCATATTTGTGGTAAACAGCGGCATCTGTTCCATGCATCCATTTAGTCCATGCCCATTTTGCACCATTCTTATACTGTATCTTAGATAAATATTGCTCTTTTTTTAGCATTTTGCCATTTTTATACAGGAATACGCACAATGTTGTGAAGGAATGCTTGAATTTGAAAGTCTGGATTTTGTATTTGCCATAATATTTTGTCACATACTTAGTGCTGGACATTTTAGTTCCAATGGTAACTGTTTTATATACAGGTTTCTTTTTGACAGTTATCTTGAAATTAGTGGAACTGCTGTAAACGTTTTTGCCACCGCCAAAAGTGGCCGTACAGGTAAATTTTTTAACTTTAGACGGAATCTTAATCTTTGCAACGGCAACTCCATCTTTCAATTTCGCCTTATATGTTTTACCGTTGATTTTGAATTTAACAGTTCCTCCATCATAATATCTTCCAGTATATTTGTCCTTTACATAAGCATAGCAGTTAAATTTGCTTCCTGCTGTTGCTGAAAATGATTTTACAGATATTTTACTTGAAGATTTTTTAATAACAATCTTTCCAGATCCGAGAGTGATTCCATTATATGCTATTAATTTTGCTGAATAGGTTCCAGGAGACAATCCTTCCAGACTCCATTCATAATCCTCATCATAACCATACATATATTCATCATGAACCAATGAGCCAGATTTATATACTTTAAAATATCCGTCAAACTCACCATACCATCCGAAATACAGAGATTTACCTGAATTATACTTGGTTGTAATGGAATCTATATAAACATCAGCATAATTAGCAGATAATGCAGATTCATTCGTGTTTTCTTTGGAAAGTGCTTCGTCAGCATATGTTATATTCAGTGCATCATCACTTTCAAGACTTATGAGTTCATCTTCAGCTGAGGCATTCAAAGTTTCCAACTCTTCACAAGGCGCATTCAATGCGATTTCATCTGTTTGCAAATCAGAGAAAGCAACATCACTTTCATTTAAATCACCGGCTGCAACACCTGAAATGCTAAATAAAACACAAAGAAATAGTGCAAATACCAATAATATCTTTTTATTTGTCATTTTAAACACATCTAAAAAAAAATAAAGTAAAAAGATTAAATTAATTTAAAGTGATTACAACCTTTTTACTTATGGCCTTATAATATTTATTGCCTTTATATTTAACCACAGCGGTAAATTTACCTTTTTTAGCCAATTTACTGATATTGAAAGTAGCTTTACCTTTAGCATTTGTGGTTGCCTTGTATGTTTTACCATTTACCTTAATTGTGACTTTTGCTTTTTTCAGTGCCTTCTTTTTATTTGTTTTTAAAGTAACTGTGTACTTTTTGACTTTTAAATCAGCTTTGAATGTCTTTTTAGATGCAGTCAATTTAGGAGTGGCCTTATTAACCTTAACAGTTGCATATACTGAAGAAGCTGTGAATTTGGCATCTCCTGTAAATGAAACCTGCGCTTTATAGGTTCCAGGAAGCAAAGTGCTTACACCGAGTGTTGCCTGACCTTTTGAATCTGTCAAGACGACCTTAATGTTTCCTTTCAAATTGATTGAAATAGGAACACCTGTTATAGGCCTGTCAAGAACATCTTTTAAACTAACTGTCAATTTTTTGCCATTATTATATACTGCAGTTACTTTTGCGGCAGTTAATATTGTCGCAGTGGTGCCTCCAACAATTGTTAAGGTATTTGTTGAAGTTTCACCAGTTTTTGAATTGACGGAGATTATTTTATAAACTCCATCACCCAATCCGACATTCAATTTAGCCACACCGTTTGAATCTGAAGTTGTCTTGAATTCCTTGCCGTTTACAATAAATGAAACGGCACTGTTTGACAATGGAGTGCCGTCCGCATTGATGAATGTTGTCTTATAATCATATCCGTTTCCATAAATAATCCTGGCATCACCGGATTTAATAGTTGTTTTTGATACTTTTAAAGTATTTGAACTGGTAAATCCAGCATATTTACTGTCTCCAGAGTATTTTATAGTATATGGATAATCTCCATCCGCCAATTTAGGAAGTTGAACATTGACATTACCATTTACAACATTTGCTGTGTAGTCATGTCCATTGATTGAAACTGTAACTGTACCTGATGCATCCTGAGGAAGGTCACATGCAAATGCATAATCAAGATTTGACACGGAATTCGCAATGATGGTGTTCATGTTTTTAATTTTTTGAACTTCAAAAGTGGCTGTGTTTGATGCGGCATTATAATTGGCATTGCCATCAAATATAGCTTTTGGAGTGTATTTGCCCAATTTAAGGTTTGCAATGTTAAATGTGACCTTTGAACCGGAACTGGCCTGAACATATTCATTTCCATCCAATTGCAATTTGATATTGCCGTTAAGACCATTTGAAATAGTTACTGCAATTTGAGTTGCCTGACCGAGTTCAATGTTTTCCGCTTTAATTGCAAGGCTGACGCCCGCTTTTGCAACTTCAACACCTATTGCATCGCTAACTGATTCATAGTTTTTATCAGTAGGTGCAATGTTGGCACTGAGAGTGTATTTTCCGGCATTTAATTTTCCGAAGTTTGCAGACACTTCATTACCTGCTGTAACGTCGACGGTTTTGGTGATGTCACCAATTTTAAGAGTTACCTTACCAGGATAGCTGGAGTAGACTTTTGCAACTACATCCTGACCATAAGTCACCTTGGCGGCGGTGGTGTAGAATCCAACTGATCCCCTTAAAACTTCTAGAGAAGATGTTTTAGTTGCCTTGTTGAAATTGTTGTTGCCCTCATAGGTTACACTGACAGAGTAGTTTCCTGGACGCAAATCTGAAATCTTTTTGATTACAACACCATTTTTAATAACACTTTCAGCGTAGGTCTTGTCCCCAACTTTTATTACCACATTACCGCTTGCCTTTTGGATATTTACAGTAATGGTTGAGTTTTTACCGTATTCATCACCTTCACATGTTACAATAACATCAGGATTTGATTTTGAAACAGTGAAAGATTTTGTTGCCTTACTGAAATATAAATTATCAAAGTCAGTGTATAGTGCAGTTACCTGATATGTTGATGCATTAAGGTCTGATAATTCTTTACTGATTGATTGTGATGCCTTTTGGTTGAACAGTCTTTCATAGCCATTGGATCCATTTACAAGAATTGTTACATTTCCATATAAGTAATTTGAGCCCACTGTAAGGCCAATTGTCTCTTTTTGACCATAGTTAATGTTAGCTGCAGTCAATGTTAATACTGATGCAACGTTTTCAAGAACAATCACTTCATTTTCTACAGTGTATCCCTTATATGAAGCTGTTACTGTGTAAATTCCAGAAGATTCAGTGATTTTAAGTGATGCGTAGCCGTCTGAAGCAGTCTTGATTTCAGACCTCTTGCCATTTATTGTGAATGTGACGGTTTCACCGGCACCGCATACTACAGCATTGTTGTTTATTACTTTAACACGGTAATAAGTAGCCTCATTTCCAAACACGACCACATCATTATTGTTGATGATTCTCTCAAGAATTGTCAGCTTATTGACTGATTTCTGGTTGGTTACAGGGTTGATGCTTGTTATGTTATACAGGCCTTTTGCAAGACCTACATTTAAAATGGCCTGACCTTTAAGGTCTGTTTGAACCTTGTATTCCCTTCCGGCAACCTCAAATGTTACTGTCTGATTAGATAAATAACTTCCGCCAACATCATAAAATGTTGCCTTATAGTCGATTGAGCTGTTGTATGCCCTTGACATGTCCTCGGAGATTATGCTGGTTATAACAGTTAATTTGTTTGTGGTTTTTTCACCTGTAACCTCATTAGTTGAAGTTATTTTGTATGTTCCGACAGGCAACGGCACGGATAATTTTGCTTCACCGTAACCATTGGTTGCAGCATGATATAAAGTTCCATTGACATCGAAAATAACGATTGTATTGGTTAAATTATTCGCATTAGCATCTAAAAATGTCGCATTGAAATCATATCCACTGTTATAGTATACAGTCATGTTTTCTGCACGAATACTTGTGAAAACAATTAATGCAGTATATTTTTTTTCATTTACGATTGGATTGATGACAACAAGAGGATAATTTCCAATGGCGAAACTCTTATCCAAAATAGCAGTTCCATTTTCATCTGTTAAACGATAATAATCTGTGCCGTTAACATTAAATATAACATTTTTATTTGAAAGATAATCCCCATATTCATCATAAAATGTTGCTTTTAAGTATTTATTGGTATTGTGGATTATTTTAGTGTTTTCTATTTCAATTGGATAACATTCATACACCCTGAATGCAGTTGTGTTTTCAACACTTGCATAATAGCTGTCACCGCTGTAAACTACCCTTACATCATATTTTCCCAAACTAGGAGAATATATTGTATAATAATTACTTGCAGAAATCCTTGTTTTGTATTCACCATCAATATAAATGCTGTAAGTTCCAGATGCACCCTTAATGTATGGAGTTACCAGAACATTGGAACCATATTTAACATTAGCAATGTCCAGTTGCAATGTAGGAACCTGAATTTCAACATCCACATTTTGAGATTCGTATAATGGATTGTATTTGCCGTCACCGAAATAATGTATTGACAGATATTGGCTTCCTGCACTTACTTTATAACGGGTTTCAAATTCGAATATTCCGTCTTCAAGATAACCAGAATAAGAATATCCTGCAAATTCAACTTCAACATAACCAGTTACATCTTCATTGAAAACCAATGCAATAGTTGAATATCCTGACACGAATTTTTCAGGAAGGGTTAGTGATGAATCCAGTCTTTCTACATATGTCCGTTGGGTATCACTTGATGATCTGTAATTGTCATCACCCAGATAGATGAGTTCAATATCACTGTACGGGCCGCCGACATTCATCAGGTTGTATTTTGATCCAACGGCGAATTTATCAACATATTCATCGTCAACATAAATTTCAATGAAACCTGTTGCGCCTGCTGTTACTTTCGGATTTAAAACAATAGGTGTTCCCCAAGTAATGTTTTGGACAGTAAATGTGATATTGGATGGTTTTCCGATGACTGTAAACTCATCAGTGATTGTACGGGCATTATAAATGTTATCTCCAGAGTATATTACATTTAAAGTGTAATCACTGGTTTTCAAATTAGGAATCAATAAGTTTATGGAATTTGTCAGTCCATTTAATTGCTCGACTTTGGAATAGGCAGTCTTGTTTAGGCGTTCGGAGAATATGTCAATTGTCATGTTTCCCTGCAAGTCACCGCTCCAGTCGATTGTGAGATTCAATTTCTCACCTAATGTAATATCTTCAGCAGTTATATAGAAATAAGGATACTTTTGACTTGAAATATACATGTATTTATGGGAATTGGTTTTAGCCCCGTTGAATGTGCAGTTTGTGACTGTTCCCATTGAGGAATACCATTTGATTGCAGAGCCGTAATCAGCAACATTATTGTTGAAGTTACATTTATCAAGGTTTACTGTATAACTGTTTCCAACAGCTATTGCCCCACCATATTCCGCTTTATTGGTTTTGAAATTGGAGTTTTCAATAGTGGAGGAACTTGTTGTGTATATAGCCCCACCCTGGTAATCAGCTGAATTTGAAGTGAATTCACAATTGGATATTTTGCTTGAAGATCCAGATAAATATAGGGCACCCCCATAATAAGCGCTGTTGTTGGTGAATTTACAGTTAGTTATATTGGCATTTGAACCGTACCAGTAAACAGCACCACCAGAGTACCCTTCAACATCATTGTTTTCAAAGGTACAGTTAATTAATTTGCCGTAACTGCCCGACCAGTAGATTGCACCTCCATTTCCAGATGAATAGTATGCATTTTTAAACTTGATATTTTTTAAAACAACATTACTTCCTGAAATACTGAAAATTCTATTATATCCTTTTGCATCAATAGTATGGCCATGACCGTCAATGGTTAATGTTTTTGAAATTGACATTGGACTAGAATAACTATTTGCTGAAATGTCATGATATAAATTGATTAATGAACTGCTAGAAGCAGAAGATATAGTATAACTTAAATCACTAAATGTAGAATCATAAGAACTAATTTCACTTGACCTGACAGTTAAAGTAGCGGTATCCATTACCTCATTATCGTAATAATTAATTAATTTTACAGTATAAGTTCCAGGACTTAACTGATTTGAACTCAAAGAATAAGTTTTACTATACGAACTGGACTGACTGGAATATGAAGTAGAAACTTTCTGGTTACCTGATGAATCATAAATCCTTAAATAATAGTAGTATTTGTAAGTACTGGAAGAAGACGGGGAAATACTCATTGAAATACTTCCACTTTCCCCATAAGTGACAGTAGTATCATAAACAGAAACACTGTAATCATAATAATAAGGATAAGTATGTGTAGAATAACTGCTAGATTCAACAGGAGTAATATAAACAGTTACACTTCCGCCATCACTAGAATAAATTGTAGTATCATATACTGACAGAGAATATTTAGAATATGACGGAGATGACTCTGACAATATTTCATCTTCACCATATTCTGAAACTTCATCATCTTCACTGATAGCCAATACTTCAGGACTTTCAGTCGAATTATAACTTACATCATCAATATCTACATCTACGGATGCAATATCATAATTTTCCAAATCGGCACTGACAACATCATCAGTCAGATTATCCGCAGCACTTACTGCAGATATGGCGAATAAGCCAACAAGCAATATTGCCAGCACCATTATCTTTTTATTTTTCAATAAATTTACCTCCACAAATATTTATTGATATATATTTGTGTTTAAATTACTATATATTAATTATGAAAATGTGCTGAGATGTAAATAATTTATTACATAAATTATTATTAATTTAAATTAAAAAAAAAGTATTTTAAGCAATAAATGGAAATTAAAAAAAGTGAAAAAGCTGAAACTATTCTTCAGCTTCCTTTTTGTCCTTCTTGTCCTTTTTGACGATGACCATTCTTTCGTTTTCCTCGTCAACTTCCATAACAATCGGTTCGCCTTCAACGGCGCCAGGGTCCTTTTCAACACATTCGTTGATTTTGGACTGTATCGCACCGATGTCTTCAGTGTCAATCAGGTCAACGATTTCCAGCTGTTGCTGGAACCTTTCAACACCTTCAAGAGGAACGTTTTCCACAAATGGAATCGCACCGGTGGCCCCGATGATTTTCTTCTTGTCAGGATCTGCACCGTTTTCGTGAAGTGCCATGAAGCTCTGACCTGTGATGTGGCCCTGCACTTCAGCGCCCGCCAGGATTAAAAATCTGATGTTCGGATTTGAGATGATGTTTGCCACCACCTTTTCAATGCCCAGGTTTTCTGTTTTGCATGGTCCTGCAATGGCCGCTCCGGAAAGTTCCGCTTCAATGTGAGAAGCAAGTGTTGTTACTGCAACAGGACTTTCAGGGTCCCCTACGATGTAATCTCCACTGATTACAGGCCAGCCATCTGCAGGAGCTTTTTTATCAGCCATGATATAATCCTCCTATTTTTGATGTTTTAAAGTATATTTTAAATATATTTAAATATTTTGTAACTTGTGACGGGTAAGGAGTGAGAACTTACATCTTATTTTTAATTGCCAAAACATCATCAAAAGGCATTTTAATCCTTTGAGAAATCTCTTCACAAGACATACCTGATTTCAAAAATTCAATAATGATATTTTCACTACCTTGCTCAATACCTTGCTCAATACCTTGCTCAATACCTTGCTCAATACCTTGCTCAATACCTTGCTCAATACCTTGCTCAATACCTTGCTCAATACCTTGCTCAATACCTTGGTCAAAACCAGATTGTTCTTTTCTTTTCCCATATTCATGTATCAGACTCATCTTATCACCTAACAAATCGCAAAATATATTCCTCAATTCATCATCATCGACATATTTCTCCACAATCATCCACTCAATACCAAAGGACAATTCCATAAGAGAAAAACTCGCATTTCTCAATTCAGATAAGTTATCCACAACCCTGCGTATGTGATTCTGCATGTTTTTAGTGTCAATTATCGGCAGAAGTGCATACAGCACAAGGTCATGGCCTGAAATTTTTTCGTTGTTTAATATTTTAGGCTCCACATTATTAATTATTTCGCAGGCATCCAAATCAGCCAATCCAACCACATCATATTCAAAAACGTTTTTAGAATTATACTGATATCTGACTGTTTTTGACTTTTCTGCTGAGCTTAAAACCATCAGATTGGCGGACTTGTCGTTTTCCCTGTCACGATTGGCGATGGCCACATATGTCAGTGCCCTTGCTGAGAACTCATCATCGACATTCCTGCTTTGAAGCTCTATTATCATGTTTTCCAAGTCAAGTTCCACAATGATATCCGGCCGATAATCCTTCGGATCCAGCAATCGCAGCTCCTTTGTCCAGATTTTGACTGTGTCTGATTCGATTCCAAGTATATCAAGCAGGATTTTGGCATCCTCCTGGGTTACATTCTTGAAGATTTTGTCCTGAGTGAATTCAACCATTAGTATTACTCCTGTAAATTTTTGTAATACTCATTTTGTAAAATCCACTATAAATGATTTAATACTTAAATTAAACCATATTAACTTATTAAAAATGTTTTTAAGAGATAAATATTCTTTTTTTAATGAAATACTATTAAATTACATCAATAATATTGCTTTTACCTACAAAAAATATATAACATACAAATGGGAAAATAATAATGATGAACTTAAATGTAGACTTATTTTATCTGATTAACAATAACATGGCAAATCCTGTTTTTGATGCGATAATGCCAGTGCTCAGCAACTTCGGAGGATTTGTCACATTGCTTGCAATATGTATTGCGGCGATTTTGATTCTGAAATACTTAAAAAAAGACGAATATTTAAAGATTGCCAAGCTGTGTCTTTGCGCATTGCTTTTGGCCGGAATAATTGCAGCATGCCTGAAACTGACATTTCACAGCCCAAGACCGTTTACCGTTCTTGAGCATGTCCGCCAGCTGACCGTTCCGTCAGAACCGAACTCATTTCCGTCAGGACACACTGCCTCAACATTGAGCATAATAACAGTTCTTGTATGGAAACTGCGTGAAAACAAAGCAGTTGTGGCATTGCTTGTGATATTTGCAGTGCTTATAGGATTTTCAAGAATATACTGCGGCGTTCACTACCCATTCGATGTTGCTGTAGGTGCAATAGTTGGTGTGGTAAGCGGTGTGGTTGTGTTGAAGTTTTTGGATTAGAAATAGAGCTCGGACGGTTTTCCGATGTATTCGAAATCGTCCTTGTTTTCAAGGTACTTTACGCCGATTACTTTTTCATCGCTGAAAACGGTAACGACACTCATTCCGTCATTAACATCGATTATGATGACTTTTCTTTTGTCTCCGCTTTGAGCTTCGATCTTTATGATTTCATCATTTTCAAGTAGTGTTGGTTCCTCGAATTCGTTTCCGACATCGGTTGAATACCAGTGCTGAGGCAATTTGACCCTGATGCCCAAATCATCTAAAATATCCTTAACGTGCATTTTAAAAACTCCTTTTTGATATCTAGATTAAATTCTCTTTTATGCAATATTTAAAGATTTTGTCACTTCACACGGGTGTTTAGGGTTACACGAGAAAGTGAACCTTGGTCTTGTCAATGTCGTCCGGAGTGTGAGGTTCGGGAATGTCATCGGAATGGCCAAGCGCCATTATTCCTGCAATCCTGTAGTGCTCGTCGATTTTTAGAATATCTCTTACAACGCTTTCTGCATATACTCCGTCCTTTTGTCTCATGTGAATCTGAACCCAGCAGCTCGCCAAATTCAGGTCAGTTGCAGCAAGATGGAGGTATGTAAGTGCAATTGATGAGTCTTCACACCATGTGTCTGAAATCATTGTGTCTGCAATGACGACTATCGCCTTGTCGGCACCTTTTAAAAGCTCTGCACCATGGTCCTTGGCTTTTGAAAGTTTTTCAAGGATTTCCTTTCTTTCAACAACCATGAAGTTTATCGGCTTTCTGTTCATGCTTGAAGGGGCCATAAGACCTGCCCTGAGAACATGGTCAAGCTCCTCTTTTGTGATTTTTTCATCTGAAAATTTTCTTGTTGATCTTCTTTTGAGTAAAACATCCATGAATTCCATGGTTAAAATTAGTACTTTTAAATATAAAATTCCATCGAAAGCTAGTAATATGTATCCAGTCTGCAGATTTCCTCATAAACCCTTTTTGAGTTGTTGCGGTCATTGTACTTAAAGAAATCGTCAACCCTTTTTTGGTAGACCTCATCCATCACGCAGCCTTTTTCTATTAACTTGATTACATGGCCTTTTAACTCCTCATGAGTTTTTGCCACCGGTCCGAAACCGTCACGCTCATACTGGAAATAGGCCTCTTCGACATTGAAGTGATAGCTGTTGTCGAACTGATAGTAAATCAGCGGCTTTTTCATGTATGCAATGTCAAATGCTATTGATGAGTAATCCGTAATGATTAATGCCGCACGGTTGAAGGTTTCAGTGTAGTTTTCAAGATTCATATCAAAGTTAACGTCAGGATGTCTTGTGAATGCATCGATGAACTTGTGGAGATTTCTATGAGGCTTGAACACCAATGTATAGCCGTTTTCACGTGCAAACTCAATCAGTTCATCATCCGTTAAAAGCTCGTTGAATATTTTATAGAAATTTGTCTTGACGAAATCTGACGGGGAAAGCTGGTCAAACTGGCGTCTCCATGACGGCATCAGCACAATTTCCTTTTTGTTATCATCTTCAAGCCTGTCAAATCTTGGAAAACCCAATGTCTTGATGATATCATGGGAATATCCGTAATCGGGATTTTTGAATGATTCCCTTTCCGCATCTGAAACGCATGAAAGCAATGCAAGGGGCTTGTCGAATTCATTGAGCCACTCTGAAACGTTGTCCTTTGTAACCCCATGCTGGAGAAATACTGTCTTTGACCTTAAAATACCTGAAAGATACTCATAATTTCCCCAAAACGGATAGATAATCGTATTGTCCGGATGAGAGGTTATTATAAATTCGCTGAAAAGTGTAAAAAGCCTGTGCTTAATTGACCTGTAGGCGAGGACATTGCCTATCTTTTGGAGTTTTGCAAACTGCCCTGATGACTTGCCGAATCCAAGCAGCCTTTTAATTTTTTGCATAGGGGAACTTGTCATATAGTCATATTCCTCCTGGAAAGACTTTTCAAGGACAAAATATGTTTTGGCATCTGTTTCAATTGAACTTACATATTTGAAAAGCTCCAAAGCATTGTCCCCGGCGGCATTCGGCAGGTCCATGAAAAGCCATATGCGCCTATTTCTTAAAAAAGGATATGAGACGATGGAAAGTGCTCTGATGAAGGCTCCTGTCACCCAACCCTGTGACCTGTCCCTAATCATTTGAACCAGTGTTTTCAATTCAAGTTTCAGGGCAGAAGGAACACTCTTATCTGCTATGATTATTTCATCACTGCCAGCAATTGCAATGTGTGATTTTGAAAGCTTGAATCTGGACACATCATTAAGCCTTGAGGTCTGTGCATATTCAATTTTAAGGCTTGTGCTCTTGGTTTTAAATGATATCCTGGAGTCGGCCCTGAATGGCAGAGTAACCCGGAAGCAGTGATTGAATCCGTAATTGAAATTCAAAGAATAGTTGTCCCTTTGAGGATAGCGAATCGTTTGAGTGGGAACGTCCTCACCGTCGATTTCTGCTATGATTTCTGTATCTTTTGTGAAATTGGTAAGCATCCCATCGATTTTAACCTCATGGTCGTTGAGAAATGCGAAGTTATCTATGAAAAGTGCGTTCAGCTTGAAGTTGTCTGAAATATTTGTCTTGTCGTTTAGATAGTCCCATCCGTACCTCTTGATAAGGATTACATGTGCCTTGAGAGCTGCCGGGATTGACTTCTGGTCAAGGATGACCTTTTCATCAATCATTTTTAGAATTTCGATTAGCCTGTCGTAAAGTGTTTTTATCTCTTCTTCGCTGAGAAGCCCGTCGATTTTATCAATTTCAAAAATCCACTGCAGGTCATACATCAGCACGTGCTGGATGAAATCAGGCACCTCGCCTGTCTTTTCTCTTGCATAATCAATAAGATTGAGGAAGTATTCTTCAATCCTGGATGTGAAATATGACTTTGTTGAAGCTGATGAGGTTATGAGTGAATTTTGGGTTCCGTCCTTTCTATAGTAGTATCTTGGCTTTGAAAGAAAGCCTAAAAGAGGATTTTCCAAAAGCATCTGGTTTATCAAAAGCGCATCTTCAGAAACTCTCAGGTTTTCATTGAATGCATATTTCTTGAGCTTTTCATATCTGAAAAACGCAGATGCACCTGAAAGCTGAATATGGTCAGGAGATGTGACTACATTGACAAGCTGGTTCTTTTCATATTTGAAGTTCAGGTTGTGGGGACCTCTCTTGACACCGAAATAATGAATCGGAATGGATACGATATTCACTTCCCAGTACTTCTCTAAAAATCCATATGCCCTTTTGAATGCATCTTTTGACATGTAGTCGTCACTGTCGAGGAAATTGACGTATTTTGCATCCACATGTTCCAGTCCACGGTTTCTTGAATATGCAGAACCCATGTTCTTGTCGTTGTTGATTAGCGTGATGTTTTCAGGATACCTTTCCTGATACCTTTCGAGAATATCCAGTGTGCCGTCGGTACTTTTGTCATTTACAAGAATCAGCTGGATGTTTTTCTTAAACCCAAATGATTGGTTGATGATTGAATCAATAGCCTGTGAAATATAGTTTCTTTTATTGTACACTGCCATTACAACCGCAATTTTAAACGGCAAAATTATTTCCCCCTTGAAATTATATAAGTTGAGCATATTATTTAAACAATATGGAAAACATAATTTGCACACAAGAAAAACAATATTAATAATATTATAATGACGGCTTAGAAATTGCTCATCTTAATCATCAAGACATTTTAAGCACTTAAGCAATTCATCCATATTTTCTATCGGCCTTGACAGGTCGATATCCAAATAGCATTTTCTGCCCCTGCTGAAACTGGAAGATAAAATAAGCTGATTTCCAAAAGCCTCATATCCATCAACTACTGTATGGCCAACCACCATGACATTCGATTCAATTAACTTAAGAAAATATGAAACATCTTCCTCATTATAATCCTTTTCCGGCCTTGCCCATAGAACTGAAAAAACGAATTCATTGTAATAGTCGTCATCCTCAACTATGAACTCAAAATCTTCATAGTTTTCGATTTCGCGGGAGGGTCCCGTATGAGATATGAATATTCCGTTTTCTGTTTTGACAAACAACGGAATTGCCTTGAAAAAATTGATGTAGTTTGAAAGATAGGGTTCAAGGGAACTTTTCTTTTCCACAATGAGATTTTCAAAATCCTTTTTCTGGTTGACAGTGCCTCTGAAGAGATTTGCATTTGCAATATGGCTCCATTCATGATTGCCCAATATAGGGTGAAAATTGTCATGCATTTTGAATTTATCGATTATATCGTCCAGTATTTCAACTGAACAGTCCTCTTTATATATGCTGTGAATAAAATCCCCATCTATGACAATATGGCAGTCAGAGTCACCCGAATCCCATTTTTCAAGATATTTCCTATAGTCTTCCAGATTGCCGTGAAGGTCTGTAAAAACTAAAAGCCTTCCTCTTGACGGAAGCTCTGTCAGTCGAGTATTGTCATCCATAAAAAACACTTTAAAAAAAATAATATAATATCTGTTATGATTTGACCTCAATAACAGATATTGCCCTAACTTTCATGTTGTTTTCATTCAATTGATTGAATATTGTCTGTTTTTGTGTAGTGAAATTGCCTGAATTACCTATGTAGAACGAATTCGGCACTACACTGGACGTTATGTTTTTGACCTGACCGCCGGAGGTCATGTTTGACTTGGCATTGCTCAGCGCAGCATCATATGCCTGTAAAACTGCCTTATCAGCGGCCTCTTTTGACAGAGACAATGTTATCGTGTCGACATATGCATCATAACCGTCCAGCTCATAGAGCACATTATAGATTGCACTGACGTCACCTGTAACATTGACACTGCTGCCGCTTGAGTTTATCTCAAGGTTCGCCACATTCGAATCAATATATCCTAAGCTATCCATTAAAGCCTGCGCATTTCCGTTGACATTGATGCTGAGAGTTATCAAATCAGCATTTGCCATGGCAGTTCCTTCAAACTGACTGGAAGTGGCTGTGGAGGACAATCCTACAGACACAACGGCGATTATTCCAACAATCACAATCAAAGCAGCAATAATCGAGTATACCTTCAGTTTGTTGAAGCTGAAATATGTTTTCAATTTTGAATCCTTCAGTTCCAGACATTTGTCAAGCCCCATTTTGGCCTCTGCATTGTTTGCATCCTGCTCCAATGCCTGATTGAAATATATTTGAGCGCTTTCAAAATCCTGCATTTGAGCATAGATTTTACCCAAAAGATTTAAAGCTTCAATGGAAAATTGGGAATGAATCAATGGAGACAATAAGTTTATTGCCTCATTGTAATTACCTTCACTGGCCAATTTTCGCGCTATTTCAAAGGTAATCCTGTCATTTGCTTCATTATTTTCATCCATCTTATACCCCACAATTTAAAAATCATGCTTTACCTTTTTACACCCCAGTCTGCAGGACCTGACGGTGCTGATCCGCCTGCTGAAGTTGAACCGGAGCCCATAGATGCTGTTGGGTCCTGTTTAAGTATCTTGACCAGTTGACCAAGGATTCTTTTAAGTTCCTGAATGTCCCCTCTGTTCAATGCATCATTTCCCTGAGAAATCAGATTGTCTGCGGCTGCCTGATCAATGAATTCCCCGGTAGCGGCCAATTCCAAAAATCCAAAGGTGACAACTTCAAGTTCGTGCAGCTGCATGAAAATGAATTGCAGTTTCTCTTTAACATCAATGAGGAGTTTTTCGTTTTTGTTTTCAACTGCACTATGATACCTTTCCCTGACCTGTTCAAACAGCCTTTGGATTTGAGGTTCTGCCTGATGGATTTTTTCCTCAACACCCTGCATCAATGTGTCTGTTTCACCCTTAATGTCATCCCAACTGGACAGCTTATCTCCAATTGCATCTATACGGTCCAGAATGTCTGTTAAATCGTTGATTCTTTTGCTTGCCTTATCCAATGCATCAACATCAGTTTCACTTGTTATAAGGAAGTTTTCAATGTTATCTATGATTTTTTCATCTTCAATTTGATTGAAGAAGTTTGTAATCTGAGGATTGTTTATGGTTGCGTATTTTACCAGATACTCGTTGTAGCGTTCCTTTTGAGCGCGGAATTTTTCTTCAAGATCGTCCTTGGAGAAATTGGATTTTTTAATGACGAATCCTCCTTCAATCTCCTTGTCCAAAAATCCGATGTATACTGTACCTTCCACATTCATTGATTCATCGATGTTTACGGTCAGCTCGATTTCTGAGTCTTCAGGAAGGTCCCTGTCGATGTCTGCACCTGTGATTGTCAATGACCCCACTAAGGTGTTCCTGTCCGCCTTCATTTTGTTTCCCTGATAAAGAGGCATGTCAACTTTTTCTGAAGCGTTGCCCCTGTGAACATAATTTGAAGTAGTATATGTTCTTTCAAGACCTTCCAGCGGCAAAGGAGTTCCTTTTTTGGCAAGGATATCCAATTCATTTCCATAAAGTCCCAATCCGATTGTATGTGAAAGTATGTGCTGGCTAGGTGGAATGTCAATTTTATACTTGATTGTATTTACAGCATTAGGGGCAAGGGTTGCCATACCTCCTGAAGGTTCATATACCTTGATTTCAAAGACATTATAGTCATCTTCATCTTCTGCGAACAGTGAAGTTCTGAACATTCCATTGGCCCCGATTGGAACTTTACCTGATGAATATCCAGTCTTGTTGTTGACGAATTCTATGGAATATCCGTCAGTTGAACCGTCGGGATTTATGAGTTTTCCATTGACCGTAAATTCATCGTCATCTCCTATAGTATTGTACATTACATCAACGCTTACGAATCCTGAGGTTATAGGAGTGTTTTCAACATAGGTTTTTGTACTTGCATATATTGCGGCTCCCCTTGCAACCACTGTTGTAGGGTCAATTGAGTATTCGAGAGGAATGTGGAATTCCTCTTCCAGCCTTTGGTGAATGTAAGGGCTTAATGTGGATCCTCCAACAAGGATGATTTTGGTTACATCTGAAACATTGAGGTTGACTTCCTCCAATGCTGTGCGGCAGTGGTTGATTGTACGGTCAACATACGGTTTCATTACATCTGCAAGTTCCTGGCGAGTCATTTCATATTCAAAATCAAAGAAATCCCCATCGCTTGAAAGAACCAGATTTTCCACATCAATTTCTGCAGTGTCAAAATTGGACAAATCCACTTTTGCATTTTCAGCCGCCTTTTTCAATTTGGCGAATGCCTTAATATATTTCGGAGTGTCACGGTTGAAGTCTGAAAGTCCAGTTTCTTCAACGACAGCCGGAACGAATATCTTATCAACAATGTCCCAGTCTATGAGTTTTCCTCCAAGATATGCATCACCCTGGTTGTTGATGTTTACTATTTCCTCTTGGTTCTTTTTCATGATGGATACATCAAATGTACCTCCACCCAAATCGTAAATCAGCCATACTTCATTATCTCCGGAAGTGTTTCCAAATCCATATGCCATTGCAGCCGCAGTAGGTTCCTGCAATAGAAGTACCTTTTCAAATCCTGCAAGTTTAGCAGCTTCTGTTGTGGCTTTTGTTTGAGGAGTTGTGAAATCCGCAGGCACAGTGATGACCGCCGCCTTCAAGTCCTTCTGATGTTTTTCCATTACGGTTTGCCTCAGGTTTTTAAGAATTTCGGCAGACAGCTCCACAGGAGTCATCTGTTTTCCAGTAGCATCAAAAGTGTAAACATGATCTGACCCCATTTTCAGCTTGAATTCAGCTGCACCATTATTAGGATCAGTTGCAATTTTATTTTTTGCCTTGTCTCCAACAAATACTGTTCCGTTCTTTTTGACATACACTGCGGAACTTACAAAATTCTTGTTGTCAAGAGTATTTGGAATAACCATGGTTCCGTTACCGTCAACCTTAGCAATGGAACTTGTTGTTGTACCCAAATCTATACCATAATCTATTGTACCTGTATTTTCTTCAGCCATTTAATCACCTATTCAGTTATCCTTTTTTGGAGGTGTAGCGACAACCACTTCACCATTTAAAATCAATTGTCCATCATAATATATTGACGGCTTGATTGTTTCTGTAATTATACTTTCAGTTACGTTTTCATCGGTTTCAAACACCAGAACCTTCAGGGCCATGCCTTCATTGTATTTGGCATGAGTATGGTCCTTGATTTGAAATCCGTTTTCTTCAAATGCATTTAAAATTGATTTTGTCTGTTTGCCTGCAAATTTGACAGGCCTTAAGGAATCCTTGAGGTTTTTGATGATATATTTGGATTCAGCATCATCAAACTCATCGTTTTCCTTAACCAGACTTTCAACCCTCTTCAAATTGTTGTTGGAATTGTATGTTTCAGCACGATTGTTTACCCTCCATATTCTGAAAATTACATCCTTGAGCATGTCAACATCAACAGCGGACGTACTTTCTTCCTCCTGATTCAACAGATTCAATATGGACTGGTAATCCCAATCGGAAGAGTCTATTCTGAACTCCTCGGGAAACTTTTCCTGTCGATTTTTAAAAAACATTTACAACACCGCTTCTAAATCCATCCCATGAAATATGCTGCACCTGCAATTATTGCGGCTATGATGACAATCCATATTATGCAACCCAAAGCAACTGATGAGCCTCCACCCGAACCTCCGCCTGAGCCACTGCTTCCTTGGGATGAAGCCTTCATGAGTTTTTCCAACTGCTCGATTTGTTCAGGAGTCAATTGAGCCATTTCTTCCATTTTTTCTAATGTTTCAATATCGCCTTTGACCTTTTCCTTGGTTTCACTTTCAACAGCATAGTTTTTAGCGGTGTTCAACAATCCTAGAAGGTCAGACTTGTTTGACTTCAACCTATCCAAATCATTGCCGTAACTATTGATTGTTGATACTACAAATGCATCCAATGTCATTGCAAAGAAATCAGCGAAATTGTCATAGTTTTGAGGATTTACGCTTCCCAAATCACGTTTGACCTCATCAGCATATGATTTTGCTGAGCGTATTGTCTGATTGTCAAGATTTCCGGCAAAGTCATTAATCTTGTCGTGAACCTTCTTGTCATCAAGCTGTGATATGATTGACTTGAGTGAATTGAGATTATCCTCGACATTTTCCTTTACGTCCACAGCATATGCCAAATCCACAATTCTTTTGAAAAGCCTTTCCATCCTGTTGAAATCAAATGATGTTATTTTGGAGATGTCTCCCTCGCCGACATCCTCGAATATGTTTTCAAATATTCCGGCAAGCTTATTCTTGACGGAATTTGCAATCTTGTCACACAATGACTGATATTGGAAATTGCCTGAGAAATGATTTTTAAGATATGTCAAATCAGTTTCTATGCTGTCCAGGAATCGTTCTACCTTTGAAAGATCGCTTTCAGTTTTATATGTGCCGTTTTCAAATTCCTCGAACTTGTCATTTACAGAATCGTAAAGAGTATTGAAAATCGGCTGCAATGCTGTTTCCTTGGTTAAATCATCAAATCCTGAATTGTCGACCAGAAGAAGATGTTTTCCAAACTTGGGATTATTTCCAGCCTTAAGATAATTAGCAGCTATTGAAACGTTGATTGAGAGAATTGCCACTGCCAACTGGCTGAAAATTTCCTCAACATAATCCTGCCTCATTGTAGGGTCATCCAATTGCTGAACCCTTTCTGCTGCAAGATTCTTGAAATCATTATTGGAAAGAGTAATCCTCCACTGGTTAAGGGCTTCTCTCCAGTTGCTCTCATTATTATCACCACGGTCGGTCGAATCATTGAACTCCTCCTTGTCTATAGCAAGGACATGATTGTAGACCGCCAGATTGTGAGAAGCGTTGGCAGCACCTGATGACTCCCAAAGTGACACGGCCTCATCGACATTTCCCCTCTTCAGTGCCTTGATTGTAGGGTCTCTCTTGTTTGCCAAATCTTCCGGCCAGAACCAGAACAGCTCATCGATGAATCTTGTTCTAGGCTGGTTTAACCTGTTTTTCGCATTTTGATAATCTATGTAATTAGGTTTAGGAGTTATCGGAAATGGGAGATTGCTGTAAACATCCAAGCTGTCCTTCGGACCAAACCCTCCAAGCTGCCTTACTGATTCCACATTATCAAATTCGTTTTTTACTTTTCGTTGCGAAGCGTTTATAGGAAGGTTGAAAATCCTAAAACCATTATGCAAATATATATCTTCGTTTATTTCGTTGGACAAATCCATTCGTATCTACTCCTAATTAATAATACCTTTTTTCCATGTTCTGAGCTTGTATTGATACCTATCCCTAATGGAATCATCCAATAGCATTGCCAATTCCATTATTCTGCTAGCTTTAACTGGCTCAAACCGGTCCACATATTTTAATGCTTCACTCTCCATTTTTTTGGCGTCCTTTGAAGCCAACAAATCCAGGCAGAAACCGTATTCCCTATCTATTGCCGGGTCGTTTCCGGCCAATTGCCTTAGAGCACTGATACCTTCATCAACCCTTTGGGAATCCCTGATTAAAACAAAAGATTTCCACAGTTCGTATCTTGAATTGTACTTCTCCTTTAGCTCAGGCCTTTGAGCGAAAGCCTGTTCAAAATAGTCAACGCCTTTTTCATAATCTAACAAGTTATTCACTGCCTTCATGGCACCTTCTATGAACCTTTCGACAGGTTTGCTTGAATTTAAAATATTTAGATTATCCTGATGTTTATCCCTAACCTCATTGTCATTTTTAAATGCATATGCAAATGCATCTGAGGCATACATGAACTTTTTGGGATCCTTAGCCATTTCCTTTGCATTTTCGGCTTGCCTTTCGGCCTTCTGATGAATGTATTGTGCATCTGCATCATCAACGGATTGCTTTTCTGAGGTCTTTTGATGCTCATCAGCCGGCTTTTCATCCTCCGGCACGGCATCTGGAATTTCTTCTTCAACCACATCAATGTCCTTATTTTTCTCCCAGTCCTCGATGGCATCCAGAAGCTCCTGAGCGTTCTGGTATCTTTTCTTGGAATCCGTTTCGATTGCAGTAAAAACCATCTTTTCCAGTTTTTCATCACGAATAAGAGGATTATAGTAATTTAAAGGCTTAGGTTTTTTCTTAAGCCAGCTTCCAGTCATCACATCAAAATCGCTGTCGATTGGATATGGAAACTTGTCTGTCAAAAGCATGTAAAATGTCACACCCAAAGCAAAGATGTCTGTAGATGTATCATCCTTTTCCTCAAGAAATTCGGGCGCCTTGAAGGCCAATGTCCCCTTGGCACTGGCATATAACGTTGAAGGGTTTACGGTTTTCACAAGCCCGAAATCAGTCAGCTTTGCAACGACTCCATGATTGTCATATCCTATCATGATGTTCTGCGGCTTGATGTCCCTGTGAATCATTGGAGGCTTTTCGGAATGCAGAACATTCAATCCTAAACATATCTGCTTGATTATGTCGATTACATTTTCCAACGGGACGAACCTTGCCCCGAATGACTTCCAGTAGTCGTCTAGGTCTCCTCCGGGAATGTAATCCATTACAAAAAACACATGTTCCTGGCCGTCATCTCCTATGAAGACATCTGCGTCATGAACCTTTACAATATTTCTATGGTCGAATTTTGCAAGAAGCACGGCTTCATCAAGCAATTCCTGTACTGTTGATTCACTTCCCTTTACCTCAAGTGCAACCTTGAATACCTTGATAGCGAACCGTTTCTTTAAAAACGTGTTTTTTACACGATACACTTCACCGAATGCTCCTCCACCCAAAAACTTTTCAATCTTGTATTTCCGGTTTAGGATTTTTCCAGTTTTTAATATTCTCTCTTCTGACATTGTAAAACACATCTGATTAACTGATAATATTGAACTCCAACTTGTTGTCTTTTGAAGTGACTGAAATAGTATTGCCTCTAAAGACCTTCTTTTTGAGAATCAAATCCGCCAATGGGAATTCAACTGTCTTTTCAATGAATCTGGACAGATATTTCACACCATAATCTTTATCATACCCTTTTTTAGACAGTAGCTTGATTGCATCCTCATCAAATTCCAGCTTTATGTTCTTTTCAGAGAAAATGCGCTTTGAAAGAACTTCTAAATACTCTTCAACTAAAATCTGAAAGTCTTTTTCATTTAATTGCTTGAATAAAATAACATCATCTATAACATCTAACAGGTCTTGCCTGAAAAATCTTGTCAACTCCGAAACACTGTCATTAGGACCATTAGAGTCAACACCATAAATAACTCCATTGTCAGCACCGGATTCATGGAATATTCCAGTGGTTATTATGAAAATGGAATTATTAGCATTAATTAGGTTATTTTTTGAATCGACGATTTTGCCTGTGTTGAACAAATCCAGAAGCACATCCACAATTTGAGGATGAGCCTTTTCAATGTTTTCAATAAGTATTACAGAATACGGATTGTTCTTTATGGCATTTGTCAAAAATCCTCCCTCGTCGTTTCCCTTGTATCCTGGAGGCGGGCCGATCAGTTTGGAAACTGTGTAATGCTCACTGTATTCGGACATGTCCATCCTGACAAATGACCTTGATGCGTCAAAGAGAAAATCGCAAAGCACAGATGCAACATATGTCTTTCCAACTCCTCTCGGACCCAAAAACATGAATACTGCCAGAGGCCTTTCGATGTCCTGAATTCCAAGAAGTGCCTTTTTCAGGCGGTTTGAAATGTCTCTTACCGCTTCGCCCTGACCAACAATCCTGTCGTTGAGGTAATTTTCCATATTCTCAAGCTTGTCACTTGCAAAGGTATAGTCTATTACAGGAATTGACCTCCAGTCGGAAATCACCGCCTTCACGTCATGTTCAGTTACATATGCATCAATGTCATATCCCTCCACAAGGTTGAGCTTTGGAATTACCTTTCGTGAGCATGCCTCGTCGATTACATCCAGTGCCTTGTCCGGGAGGTTTCTGTCCGTAATGTATCTGACAGACAATTCCACCGCTGCAGTGATTGCATTGTCCGAGATCTTGACATGATGGAAATCCTCATATTTTCCCTTGAGCTTCTGGAGGATGTTAACGACATCACCTGGTGAAGGCTCATATATTCTGATTGGCTGGAATCTTCTCTCGAATGCTGATTCCTTTTCAAAATATAGCGTATACTCCTCAAGCGTTGTTGCGCCGATAATAGAAAGTTCGCCGCTTGCCAATGCTGACTTGATCATGTTTGATGCATCCAGACTTCCTGAGCTGCCCGTGCCTATGATGGTGTGAGCCTCATCTATGAATAAAATCAGGTTGGAATCCTCTTTTGCCTCGTTTATTAGTGCGCTGACCTTCTCTTCAAACTCTCCGCGATATTTGGTTCCTGCAACAAGGGACCCCATGTTGATTTCAACTATGCGTTTGCTGTTGAGGCTTTCACTTAGTGTTCTGTTGGCTATTTCGATGGCCAGCTTGCGAACCAGGGTTGATTTTCCAACCCCTGCCTCACCTATGATGAGTGCGTTGTTCTTGCCTCTCTTGTTGAGCGTTCTTGCAAGCTGTAAAAGCTCATCTTCCATTCCAATTACAGGGTCAAGTTTTTCCCATCTTGCAAGGTCTGTCAAGTCAGTTCCGTATTTTGAAAGGACGGAATTTGATTTTGGAGTGACTTCAAGTTTCTTTTCCCCTATTTCAGATAGTATATCATCGGAAGTGATTTCAAAAAGATCTAGAGTTTCATCGACACAGGAAATGTTTTCCTCCAGAATCACCTTGAGAAGGTGAACCGGCCTAAATTCTATGAGCCCATGGCTTATTGCAAGCTTTTCGGCTTTTTTGAACAGGTCCTTGGAGTATTCGCTTCTGTGTATTACATTGCCATAGTCTTCAAAGTCCCCTTCGGTGACGTTGAGCCTCAGCAATCTCCTGAACGATGTGGTTGTAATGTCGAACTTGGAGAATATTGACTCGATTTCCTCCTTGTCGTCCTTTATTGACTGGTATGAATTTGATTCCACGTGAACCTGATTGACTTTTATCATGTTCAATATCTTATCCAGACTGCAAATTCCCACCAGAAGGTGTTCAGGTTCTATAAATTCCCTTTTTGACATTAAAGTTTCTGCCAGACTGATTTCCCAAATCAAATATACTGAATTAGAAAAATTCATTGTTTTACCTCAGTTATTATGTAATGTTAGTTTAATTTTGATTAATACTAGTAAAAGTCCAATTTTCCGTTGTTCAGGAAAATGTTACTTGTACTGTCTTGAATGATGCTGTTGACTTTCATGTTTCTGGACACTTTCAAAAGGCAGTTTTTCTGATTGAAGATTGCGTTTTCTACAAGCACATCCCTAATTGTGACGTCGCCTTCGGAAATGTTCACGATTGATACGTACTGGTTTTCCAACTCCACATCATCCATCGGGTTTAGAATTCCTTCCGGTCCGTTGCTTATGAGATTGCCCAGAATACCTGCCGAATTGTTTCCCATGACGCATTTAATCATCTTGCAGTTGCTCAGGTTGCATATCGCCCCTCCGAAGTTTGCCGCATCATTGTTTCCAAAGCGACAGGTTTTCATTAGAAGTGACCCTTCCCTGTTTTCAAAATTGGATGAGTCATATGAATATATATTCAGCTTGTTGAGGGACATGTTGAAAACCGCCCCTCCAAAGTTGGATGAGTTTTTCCTGAATGTGGCGCCTGAAATGTCTGCAACACCATAGTTGAGGATTGCTCCACCGCCGATTTCAGAGACGTTGCCCTTGAATGTGACATCATCAATCTTCAGATTGGAATAATTGTAGATTGCACCTGCAAACATCAGCCCCCGATTGTTTCGCAATTTGCAATCGGCCAAAGTCAAATTGGAGTCATAATAGTTATAGATTGCCCCTCCATTGACCGATTCATTATCCTTGAATCTTGATTGGTAAAGAGACATTGAATTGAAATTGGATATCGCCCCGCCGGATGTCTTGCAGGAGTTACTGTTAAAAACACATGACTTGAGCATGCAGTCCCCCTTGTTGAAAAGCGCCCCGCCATCGCTTTCGGAGTAGTTGTCTGAGAAAGTGCATTTGAAAAGATTAAGTGATGCGTTGACATCCACATAGATTGCACCGCCTCCTGATTCGTGCTTTTCACCGGAAGTGTTGTGCGCATGGCCGCCCTTAAGCTGAAGGTTTTTTATTGTTACGTTTTCAGCAGTGACGTTGAAGATTCGTGAGAGACCCTTTGCATCGATTGTGTGGTTGTTTGCGTTGATAACAATACCGTTTAAGTCAAGTGATATTCCTTCGCCGTAATCCGCATCATCCATCTCATCAAATAATATGTCGAAGTCCAGATTTATTTTAATTTCACCGGAGTGAATCAATTCGTCAAGATATCTGAATCCATACTGTTTTTCCAGAGGTTTCGGCTCCTCAGCTACAGGTTCCTCTTCAGCGATTTGCTCCTGTTCGACAAAATTCAGTGCCTTGGATACGTACCTTTCAAATGACCGTTTCCAGTTTGCATCATACTGCTCTTCGGTCATTTCAAATCTCAGAATCCCCTGATACAATATGAGATCATATTTCATGTCAAGGTCAAGTTCTATGAACTCTAAAAAAATAGGAATTATTGGAATGCCTGCATCCTTTGCAATAGCAATTTCCGTTTTTACATTGTCCGATGCCATAGAATTTGGAGAAATGAAAACAACAAAGAGACTGGAGCCTATGAGATTCTTTCCTATATACTCTTTCCATTTTGTTCCTCCAAAGATGCCTTCGTCATACCAGATGTTGTATCCCTCATCGTGGAAACGCTCCAGCTCGGGCATGACTTCATCTGCATCCTTGTGGGAATAGCTGGCGAATATGTATTCTCCTTCTTCTCTTTCAGTATCAAAAGCTTTTAGTGTTCTTTTTGAAATATATGATTGGTCGTTATTATTACTATTATTCATGGTAATCCCTTTGTGTATTTTTACAGAGATTATCCGTATTTTTTCAAGTTATTTGCAATGCAATTTGGTGAAATTCAAACACCTAAATTGTCCTTTTTTTGTATATTGTATTTTAGAGCGTGTCAATAACATTGACACCACACAATATTCCAAAACAATAGAGAAAACTACTTCATTGAAGTTAAAATGCTTTAAACTATCTATTTTGGAAATTAAATTTTAAATCAGCCGACAGAATTCAACTAAATTTAAAAAGTTTATAAAATAATATTTATCTAAACCAATATTTAAGCATATACATTTAAATTTGAAAATTATGCAAGGAAAATTCTTATATAAAGAAAAAACTTTAGTTAAAAATAGATTACATAAACAAAATAATAAAAAATTGAAAAATTAATAAAAAATATTAAATCAAGATAAAAAAATTGTTCACCATGAAAAAGTTTAAAAAAATTATTGCAGATTTGATTAACGAATTTAAAAAAAAGTGAAAAGTGATAATTTAGTCGTTTGCTAAATTATCGAAGTATCCCTGAATGAATACGACTGGAGTTCCCTTATCTCCGGAACCGCTTGTAAGGTCACAAAGTGAACCGATGAGGTCTGTGAGTACCCTTGGAGTGGTTCCTTCGGTAATCATCTGACCGGTAAGGTCCTTGTCCTTGTGTCTTATCTCTTCCTTGATTGCTTCTTTAAGCTCATCTCCCCTTAAATCGGCAAATTCGTTATCTGAAACGTATTTGAGTTTGATTTCGTTTGGGGTTCCGATGAGTCCGTCAGTGTGTGCAGGTGAAACGACCGGATCTGCCAATTCCCAAATCTTTCCGACAGGATCCTTGAACGCACCGTCACCGTAGACCATAACCTCAATCTGTTTTCCGGTCAAGTCAATCAGTCTTTTTTGAACTTCCCTGACCAGTTCATCACCGGTGTTCGGGAAGAGTTTGAGTTTTTCTTCTGTAGCCTTGTTTGAGCCTAAAAGACCATATTTCGGATTGTATCCTGAACCGTCGAGAGGTTCTGTCAGGATTTGATGAAGTCCATATACGTTTGCTCCCAGATCTTTTAGAAGTGCAACGGTCTTTTCCCTTGTGTGAATGTCACAGGTGAGAACATCTTCAGTGTAGTCGAGGATTGTCTTAACGTCGTTTGAGAATACGAATTCAACTTCACAGTCTTCACTTTCTATGAGTTCGCGGTAAAAGTCAATCATGTTAATTCCGGTGAACGGATGTATCCATGATCCAAAGTTTTCAGTGTATTCGTCTTCTGAAATTACGCTTCCGAGGTGGAACTTGCTTTCGTTTAATATTTCCTCATCCAGTATTCCGTTTCCGACCTCATCTGCAGGGAATGTGGTTTGAAGTGTAATCTTGTCCATTCCTCTTGCGATACCCTTGAGGACAATTGAAAATCTGTTTCTGCTTAAAATCGGATTGACGACTCCAATGTTTTTGGACGGGAACTTGTTTTTTAAATCCTCTGCAACATCGTCAACGGTTACATAGTTTCCTTCTGAAATTCCGACAACCGCTTCTGTGATTGCGACAACATCCTTGTCCTTGAATTCAAATCCTTCTGCTTCTTTTGCGTTCATCAATGAATCTACAACTATAGTGGCCAAATCGTCGTTTTCTTTAATAATAGGTGTTCTTATACCACGTACAACAGTACCAACACATCTCATATATAATTACTCCTAAGAATAAATGTCGATGGAAAAGCCTTTCCAACAACCCATTAACTATATATTTTTAACACTATATAAAATTTTTTTCACATGAAATCATGTCTTTTCAGTGAGGATTATTATAACGTGAGACTTGTCATTTTGTAAACCGCAAGGCCATTGCCTCTGTTTTTTCAAAGGCAATGTATGTTCTGGTTTATTTTAAAAAAAAAAGTTGAAAAGATTCAATTAAAAATTAAAGCATCTTTCTCAGCTCATCAAGATTGCTTTCAACAAAACCTGCGTTTTTAGGGTCGGCCAATATCTTGAACTGCTTTGTCCCGGTTTTTTCAAATGCCTCACCCATCACTGACTGAAGGTCAGAAACATCGCTGTTTAAAACTATATCAAGCAGGCGTTTGTGTTCACTGTCCAAGTTTGCAAGCCTTGGCCTGATTTGTGATTCGAATTTTCCAACCAGGTTTGAGTTTCTCTTTGCCATTCTTCCTAAAAGGAATGCAGGGATCTTTGATGTGTAATGCTCGAATTTCATGACATCATCACAAGTAATCTTATCACTCATCATATCACCAAATAATTATAAAAAAATAATTTTAGGAAATAGGATTTAGAATCCTAATAATCCTAACAGTAAAGAAATAACAAATATTATTATTGCTGCTTTTAATAAGGTTTTAAGACCTTTTAATATAGCGTAAATTATCAGGACTATAATTATTATCCTAATGATATTCATTATCAGCATCATTGTTTTAACCTCCATTAGATATTTGTTTATGTCCCATTTTGAGAATCTATAATTAATATTATATGAACATCATATTTAATTTTTGCAGTCAAACACATTTTTGATTTTGGATTTTTCCATACCGTTTGTGCTTTCCAAACGAGTGCACTCAATACAATTGCCATGACTAATTTGATTTTTTGTCTGAACTATGAAATCAATTTTAAAAACATTAATCCAACACAATGAAAACTAAAGATATGGATTTCAATCTAGATTGAATAAATCACATGCCCAAGGTAACTTCACCAATACCCTAGAATATTCTCTAATGAATTTACCTACAAAATAATTGAAGATACAACCAATAATTTTAGTAACATATAATCTAACCATGAAAATAATTTACAAGTAAAATAATTTAAATGAATTAATAACACAAACTACTATCAACCAGCAGAGACATATTACTGAAATGAAAGTTTTCATTGCATTTTGAAGGGGAAACAATCAATCAATTCTTTTTGTTTTTCATGGAGCTGATTAAGTGATTTGAAATTGCATTTGAAATCCTTTTCAATATCAGGAAATTCACCTTCTTTTAAATCTAAACATTCCCTATCAGTACCCCAAGAAGAGAAATAATCATGAAATTTAAATCCGTTTCCTTCAACCTTGCCTGAAATTTCACACCAGCAGTTTGGAATGGCATATGAATCTGCAACCACTAAACCATGAAGACTTGTGGAAATTATATATTCACACTGAGATATCTCTTTTAAAACCTGTTTCGGTTCATCATGAACATCAATAATTTTTGAATTCGGATAAAATTCCAACATTTTTTGAAGAATCCTTTCAGACTTATCCCAACGATGGGGAACAATGCCCATATGATATTTTTTTTCGGACGGTTCAATAATCATGGATGATAAAATACCCGGATCTGCTAAAACACAAGAAATATCTTCTCCAAGAATCTCTGACAATCTTTTTCTGGTTTTTTCACCACGTAAAGCATGAATAATATAAGGACGTAAGCCTTTTTGTTCAGTGTTGCCATAATCAAACATCAAACCAGTTCCCCAAATATGAAACGGCTTGTTTGTTTCACATTCCTTTTGCAATTCCTTATTATAATCCTCAATTATGGAGTTTGTGACAAGTTTGTCGAAAATGCTTCCAACACAGCACAAATCTGCATTAGTAAAGTAAGCAAATTCAAAGTCCAAATTGAAAACTGAAGATATAATATCTTCATTTAGCCGGTCACCAAAATTGGGCCAATCGTTAAAATAATATAATTTGACACCATTATCATTAATTACTCTTTTTTTATAGTTTAAATATTCATCATAAGATACATTTTTCCAAACCCAATTTAAAACAGCATCAATGCTGTCTTTATCTTCAGGATGGTTTAAATAAAAGTTCACAGTTATTGCAATTTGTTTGGCGTACCATTCGAAAGCATTTGTGATTAGTTTATGTTCAGTTAAATACTCATAAATTTTTCGTTTTTCTTCAAGATTTTTAATTATGAAATCCGAATTGTTGGCGAATGTCATATTTCCGCCATGGATTCTGTAAATTCCAACTATCCGCTTATTGATAAACGTTTTTCCACCATCATCAATGCCCTTAAATAGATAGATGTATCATTCATCATTGCCATCTCTTTAAATTGGGCTTTGACTAAACATTTCCTCCGGAATGCAGCCGGAAACAGTGATGTGGGTTTAGGATATCTTATCATGAAATTTTTCAGGTATTCAATTGAATCAATTATAATATTGCCCAGATTCAACTGGAAATATACATACTTGTCTTCGGTTTCATAGTGAGTATAAGATTCAGATAAAATTACATTGACAGTTTCATCTTCAAATATTTTTATCAAATCAAAGAAATAACCGTTATCAATGAAATAGTCATCATCATCGCAAAATATTATATAATCCCCATCTGAGAGATTATACCCCTTTTGCCTGCTCAATCCGGCACCCAAATTTTCATGGTTTCGGTAATATTTAAGGCGCTTGTCATGATAATTGCCATATACCTCACTAGTTTTGTCGCTTGAAACATCATCAATCAGGATTATCTCAAAATTTTGATAGGACTGGCTGAAAATACTGCTTATCAATTCACTTAAAAATTCAAATCTGTTGTGTGTTGGTATTATAACACTTATTTTTGGATTGTCATTCTCTACAAGATTGATTTTATGTTTATATAATAGATTATAATAAGCAGAGACACTAAGCAAATTTTCATCTTTTTTTTGTTTAAAACTTTCCAGATAATCATTCATGAATTTTCACCAGGCACCTAAATATTTTTTACATATGCATTTTTAAAGTTCGTATTGTATTATTTAATGACTATGAAATAAATCCATACTCCAATTTTTCTTATTTAATATTTTTTTAAACATTTATTTTATAAATTTTGGCTTTTTAGAATTCATCTTAGATTTTTGCAAAAAATTATTTAAAAATAGAGTTTATTTCTATTTTACTCAAATCAATTAAACTAATTATTTAATGAAAATTCAGATTCACACATGCATCTTACTTTGGCCATGAAAACATGTGGGCAGATACAAAGAAATAGATTTACTGAGTCAAAACAACACTAAAAAAAACACTATCCGCAACATTTAAAGAAATTCAAAACCCTGATATCTACAAAATATTTATTTTATTAAAAATTGATTTGAAATTATCCTCATTGGATATTTTATCTCTAAACTAAAAATGATTACGTATCATAATCCTCATTTGCAATAAACTTTTTCAGCCTTTTCAATTAAAATTTCAAATGTATTCGGGCTTAACAAATCATCACTGTCAAGAAATGATATGTATTTTCCTTTAGCAATTTCAAGTCCTCTGTTTCTGGTGAATCCAGGATCTCTATTAGTTTCATTTGATTTCTTTATTCTTGAATCTTTTCTTGAAAATAGTTTAAAATGCCTAATGATTAAACTGATAAAATACTAGCAATCCAGATTATTCAAAATCCTGATAAGTTTGCCTTAAAACGCTGTTGAGACATGTAAATAGATATTGCTCAACATTATGATGGGATGATAACAGAAATCATGATTATTTTCCAAATATTTTAATACAATATGATATATATTATACATTAGTTAAATTTTTACTTAGTGCCCTCTAATTGAATTATACTTAAAAAATATCCTGGAGATAAAAATGAATCAAAATGAATCCAGTTTGAATAATAAAAATTATTCATCAAATTCAACAAAACATTATCAAAATGAAATAGAGTCTTTAAAAGAAGAGATAAACTCCATTAAGGCAATCAATGAAAAGACCAAAAAGAACATGCAGTTGGAACTTCACTCAAAACTGGAACCATGTGAATACAAACAAGAAATGATAGAACAGATAAAATCAGAAAACGAGTCCCTTAAAAGAGATATTTCAGATCATGAAGCAATCACATTAAATTTAGCCGAAAAGTATGATTATGCAAATAATATTATTGAAGATATGGAGAATGAAATAAATAAGTTAAATCAAAAAATTTCCACACAAAACGATGAAATTAATTCATATAAAGATGAGTCTGCATTGAAAAATAAAGTTATTGAAGATATAGAAAACAGAGTAAATAAGTTATATAAAAAAATTTCCGCACAAACAGATGAAATTAATTCATATAAAGACGAATCTGTATTGAAAAATGAAATTATTGATGAGCTAACCTCAAATATAATCCTATTAAATAGTGAAAAAGAAGAGATTATTTTGGAAAATGAAACAAAAACAAATGAAATAAACCGGATGAATAAACTTTTAGCAGATAATGATGAGTATAATTCAGATTTAATTTTAAAACTGAAAGATTATAAAAATGAACTTAAAAATAAAGATTTGGAAAATGAATATTTAAAGAACAATAATATGGTCAAAAAACTTCTAAATCCTCTTTCATACGCATATTTACTTTTTAAATCCAACCGAAAAGAAATTTCTGTAAATTTGAAGTTGTATAAAGCTCTCAAAAATAGTGATAACTTTGATATAGGACATTATCTGAGAAATAATGAAGATATTAAGAATAGCAAATGGTGCAAATACTTTTCACCCCAATTGCATTATGTGTGCAACGGTTTTAATGAAAAACGTGACATTAATAAAGTGAATTTAAAAATAGAATCCAAACAAGACTTATTAAATTATATACACTCTACAAATGGCCATGATTAATCTATCGCTTCGAAGTTTATTGGTAAATACCGCACCGCACATACTCTTGAAACTCGTACTTCTCAAAAATAATTAAAATATCCTTCAAAACATATAATTTAAATATTTTTAACCTACAAGTAAAAATTATTAACTGCAATTTAATTTAAAATAATACAATATAAATGACAATGCAGATTATATGAAAACAATCTAACGCAATAAAATCATATGAACGTTTTCATGTAATCTATTAAATCATCCCTGAATTCCTTATCCTCAAGTGCAAAATCGATTGATGATTTAAGCCATTCCAGACGAGTTTCAATGTTGAATACATCACCAGTAAATTCAACTCCGTAAATTTCATCCAGCTTTGAAAGTGCATCTGTCAGCTGAACTTCACCATTGAAACCTGCTTCGGTTTGTCTGATTTTATCGAAAATATCCGGTGTTAGGACATATCTTCCAACAATCGCCAGATTTGATGGAGCTTCATCAGGACCGGGCTTTTCAACCAGATCGTTGATTTTATAGATGTTATCTTCAACATTTGTAGCATCGACTATTCCATGCCTGCTGAGTCTATCATGGGAAACCTCCCTGACTGCAATTGCAGATTTCTCGAATCTATTGAAAACATCAATTAGCTGTTTTGTTAAAGGTGTCTTTGACTTTGTTATTGAATCTCCAAGCAAAACCGCAAATGGTTCATCCTGAATGTGTCTTTCAGCGCATGCTATGGCATCACCCAATCCATTGATGTCCTTTTGCCTGACATAGCACACATCAGCAAGGTCTGTGATTTTTCTCACTTCTTTTAAAACCCTGTCCTTTCCTGACTTTTGAAGGGTGTACTCAAGTTCATAAGACTTGTCGAAGTGATCTTCAATTGACCTTTTGTTTCTGCCTGTGACGATTAGAATGTCATCAATTCCAGAAGCTATTGCTTCTTCAATTACATACTGGATTGTTGGCTTGTCATAGACCGGCAACATTTCCTTTGGTTGTGATTTGGTTGCTGGAAGGAGTCTTGTTCCGAATCCAGCAGCCGGAATAACTGCTTTCATAATATCTTCCTTGGTTAGTATATGATTTTCATAATGTATATATTTTATTTCATGAAATTATTATTCATCAAAATTTTTATTTTCCATGAAACAATTAAAACATTCTAAATAGATTTATAACCTTTTAGAATGAAATTTCGTGCAAATACGATAAATATTATTAATTTTTTCCATTACTTCACCAGACACTAACAAACAACAAATTTAAGAAGTTTTCAATAGGATAATACTTATCTAAAAAAATTATTTAAACAATAATTTCAAACCTTAATTTATTTAAAGAAATAGGTTATAATTTAAGTACTTTTTATGTTAACTATAGAAATAATTTACACATGAATTAATTTCGTAAAATCAATGACTTAATCAATTCTAAGCATTAATGACATATGGATAAAATACACTAAAAACGTAAATAACAATCAAAAAGAAAATAATTTAAAACAAAATAGGCAATATTAATTTGAGGATTGCTGTTTTTCATACATTTTTTAAGCAATCCTCACCTAAATTAAAATTTTTATATCCAAACAAATCACAATAACTCAAAATCATATATGTAAATTTGATTGGGGGATCTCTCCAAACAATTTTAACATTTAAATTCTAACTGAAAATAACAAAAATGCATTTTTAAATTAAATGAAAATAAATTTTCCACACATTGACATTATAATTTACTACACTACAAAAAACCAAGCAATAAAACTTATTAAACACTAAAAATAAATTTTAAAATAGCAAAGAGATTTGCTTACAACCAACAAATGCCATTTGTGAAAACTTATGGTGTAAGATATGGGATTGAAATACAATCCCACTATCCCCATAAAATAATTTTTTAACTTTAAAAATTGAAATTATCAAAAATAAACTCAGTTCGTGTGAACGTTAGTAAATAGAATAAAAATAAGAATTGAAGAGGATTAATAAAAATTAATCCCCATTACTGTTTATTGAACTGTAATAATAACTTGAATTGCATATTATATAAAAGTTTCATTAAATTTTAAAAATTCCATTAATTATTGCATCTCATGAAAATGAAGATTAACCCCCTGAGCATATTCAAATAGCTAATCATTTAATAATTCATAATTTTTTAGCGATGATTCTGATAACATATGGATTGTCATCTTTGTAGACAGCTAAATTATTATCCTCAATTTTATAAACAATTTCAAAGTTTCGAGATTCTAATTTTTCAATTATTTTATCCAAGTCCATATATCTCCTATAATGAGTAGTGAAGTTTTCTGTATCACTTAATGATTCTCCTTGTTTAAACATGGGGTCATTTAAACTTCTTGCCTCAAGTAAGAAGCATCCATCTTTATTAAGAGTATCTTCAATCCAATCAAGAGTATTATCTTCTTTAGTTTCATTAATTGAATGGAATGTAAATCTTGAATAAATATAATCAAAATTTGTGTTTTTAATTAAATCAGATTTTGTATTGGTCAAATTAGTGAAATCATCAGCTATGAATATAATGTTTTCTTCTTTGTAATTTTCATTTAAGTAATCCACTTCTTCTCCCACTTGATCAACAGCAACAACATTTAATTTGTTTTTTGCAAAATAAATACTGTCCCTACCATTTCCACAACCAAGTTCAATTAAATTTTTATCTTCACTTAGTTTTGGTAAAATAAATTCTGCAAATGTAGATGCACCTGTTGGTTTTGAATTTTTTGCATAATATTCTGTCCAATACTTTTTGTCGTCCATTACATAATCCCCCTTTATTATTAAATTAGGTATATTGCCATTAATATAATTTTATATATAACAAATAAATTGGAAATCAGAGATTTTTAAAAGATTATAGTTAGTTACCAAACTTTTATTATAGATGAATGACAAATAGTTAATTATGTCAGGGAAATCTAATATTAATGTTTTGGAAAAAGTTAAAAAAACAAGACTTGATGAAGAAATAGCGAACTATGTTTCTTATTACAGA
>JAFUIW010000042.1 GCA_017473945.1 Methanobrevibacter sp.
AAAAAAAGGTGATTATTAATGGCACAAGGACAACCAATTTTTATTTTACCTGAAGGTACTAACAGGTCTGTCGGTAGAGATGCACAAAGAAATAACATTTTAGCTGGTAAAGTATTAGCTGAAACTGTAAGAACTACTTTAGGTCCTAAAGGAATGGACAAAATGTTAGTAGACGGACTTGGTGACATTGTTGTAACCAATGATGGTGTAACAATCTTAAAAGAAATGGACATTGAACATCCAGCAGCAAAAATGCTCGTAGAAGTAGCAAAAACCCAAGAAGATGAAGTTGGAGACGGTACTACTACTGCAGTTATCATCGCTGGAGAATTATTGAAAAAATCCGAAGGATTACTTGACTCTGACATTCACCCAACTATCATAGCTATGGGATACAGAAAAGCAGCAGAAAAAGCACAAGAAATCTTAGATGAAATTGCAATCGATGATGTGGATTCCGAAACCTTATTAAAAGTAGCAATGACTGCAATGACTGGTAAAGGAACCGAAGCTGCACGTGAACCATTAGCAAAATTAATCGTAGACGCTGTTGAAGCAGTTGAAGAAGATGGCACAGTTGACATCGACAACATCAAAATCGAGAAAAAAGATGGAGCTGTTGTTGAAGAATCCAACTTAGTTGAAGGAGTAATCATTGACAAGGAAAGAGTACATCCAGGCATGCCATCAGAAATCAAAGGTGCAAAAATCGCATTAGTCAACGCACCATTAGAAGTAAAAGAAACTGAAATGGACGCAGAAATCACTATTACTGATCCTGCTCAAATGCAAGCTTTCATTGAACAAGAAGAAAAAATGGTTAAAGACATGGTTGACAAAGTTGTCGCTGCAGGTGCAAATGTTTTATTCGCACAAAAAGGTATCGATGACTTAGCACAACACTACTTATCCAAAGCTGGCGTTTTAGCTGTAAGAAGAGTTAAAAAATCTGACATTGAAAAATTATCCAGAGCGACTGGTGCTAACGTAATCACTAACTTAGATGACTTAGCTCCTGAAGACTTAGGTGATGCAGGAATCGTTGAAGAAAGAAAAATCTCCGGCGAAGACATGATCTTCGTAGAAGAATGCAGTGGAGCTAAATCTGTAACATTATTTGTAAGAGGAAGTACCAAACACATCGTTGACGAAATCGTAAGAGCAATCGAAGATGCAATCGGTGTAGTAGCAGCTACTGTAGAAGACGACAAAGTTGTTGCTGGTGGAGGAGCTCCTGAAATCGCTATGGCTAAAAAACTCAAAGACTACGCAGAATCCATTTCTGGAAGAGAACAATTAGCTGTAAACGCATTTGCAGAAGCTTTAGAAATCGTACCAAAAACCTTAGCTGAAAACGCAGGTTTAGACAGCATCGACTCATTAGTAGATTTAAGAGCTGCACAAGAAGACTCATTCTACATGGGATTAGACGTATTCACTGGTGAAGTAGCAGACATGAAAGAAGCTGGTGTAATTGAACCAAAACGTGTCAAAAAACAAGCTATCCAATCTGCTTCCGAAGCAGCTGAAATGATTTTAAGAATCGATGACGTAATTGCATCAACCAAAGGCCCAGAAGACATGGGTATGGATCCTTCCGCAATGGGCGGAATGCCTCCAATGATGTAAATTCAAAGAAATTTTTATAATTTCTTTTCTTTTTTTTATTTTTATGAAAGACAGACTATTTTTTGTATCATCTGTTAATGATGAGCTGTATTATTTAAAAGACACTATTTTTGTTAAGTTCAATGTTAAACGTAACGGACTTTCCACTTCTAAATTGAATGGTGGATTTTCACGTAATCTGCAAAGTGTTTTCAATCATCATTTGTCACAGGAAAATATTGATTATCTTGAAAATCATGATGTTGGGGATTATTTGATTCAACATTGTTGGTCATTAAATGTCGATTCCAGTTATACGACAGGTTTGGTGACATTGGCCGAGATGAAAAATGTTAGTGTCGCATTTAAAACGTTTAAAAATATAGAAGTCATTGCAATAACTACCGCTGGTGTTAGAACAAATGCTTCAAGAGCTGGGGACCCTGCATCATATTATGAGGAAAATGGAAAATTTGGTACCATAAACACTATTTTATTAACAAATGTCTGTTTGGCTGAAGAAACATTGTTGGAAGCGTTCATGACTGCAACCGAAGCGAAAACCGTAGCATTAAATGATTTAAAAATTCCATCCCAGTATTCTAATCATTATGCGACAGGTACTGGAACAGATGGTCTTGCAGTATTTTCCAACTTGGAATCTGATAATAATTTGACAAATGCCGGAAAACACTCCAAACTTGGTGAACTGATAGGTCAGGCCGTAATTGATTCTGTTAAACAGGCCGTTAAAAAGCAGGTGTGGATTTCTCCAAAATCACAGTCAAATGTATTAGTTAGATTAAATAGGTATGGCTTGGACATAAATAAGTTTTATGAAGAATTGGATTGTGATAAGGAGCAGTTTATAATAAATCTTCAAAAAGAAATGAAAAAACAGGACAATGTTGCTATAGTGAGTTCTGTCTTAAATTTATTTGATGAAGTTGAAAATAATTTAATAAAAAAAGATGATGTATTAGTTTTAGCTCAAAATATAATAAATGAGAATTGTAATAATTATCCAATAAAAAAATTATTGGAATATTGGATAAATTATTTCATTCGTTAGGTTCGAAATCATTTAACTCTCCATTGTCTTGAACTATTTTTGCAATTGATTCCTCTGCAGCGGATAATTTTGCATTGCATATTTTAACTAATTGCATTGCTTTGTTAAATTCATCAATTGCATCGTCCAACGGCACATCACCGTTTTCTAATTTTGTAACTATCTCTTCTAATTTTTCTAAACTTTCTTCAAAACTTAAATTTTCCATCTATATCACCTTTGTATTGACTGTTCCATCTTCAAATTCAACATCAAGTTTATCTCCAGATTTAACCTCTTTTGCTGAAGACACTATTTTTCCTTCTACTTTTGTTAATGTATATCCTCTTTTCAAAGTTATAAGTGGATTTAAAACTTCCAATTTTGCAACATGTCTTAAAAACACTTCTTTTTTCAGTTTGGTAATTTCTTCAGGATTTTTTAAAATATTTTTGTTTTCCAACTTGAACAATTTATTCCTATTTTCTGCGATAATATTTTTAGAAGTGAATTCCAATTTATTGATTAGATTATCCAAGGTCATTCCTTTAATTTCATAAATGGATTCTGGATTTTTAAATATCTGTTTTTGGGAAATATTGTTTAATCTAGTTTTATTATCGGTAATTTTATCATTAATATTTTTATTTAGTCTGTCTGTCAGTTGCTTTAGTTTGTATTGAACTTCATTTATGTCAGGCACTGCCAGTACTGCAGCTCCGGTTGGTGTTGGCGCTCTTGCATCTGCAACAAAATCTGATATTGTAAAGTCTACTTCATGACCCACTGCACTTATTACTGGGATTTTACAATCATAAATTGCTCTTGCAACTATTTCTTCATTAAATGGCCATAAATCCTCAATGCTTCCACCTCCACGACCAACGATTAGTGTGTCTATATCATATTTCTGGGCATGATTGATCTGGCGTACAATTTGGGGTGCTGCCAAGTCTCCCTGAACAAGTGTTGAAAAGACTAGAACTTCACAATAAGGATATCTTCCTTTGATTGTTTGGATGATGTCTTTCACAGCCGCTCCAGTACTTGCGGTTACAACTCCAATTCTTTGAGGATAAGATGGAATTTCTTTTTTATGAGCATCATCAAATAAGCCTTCTTTATCCAGTTTCTTTTTAAGTTGTTCAAAAGCGATATGCAGTGCACCAATTCCATCTTCAGTAATTGTTGTTGCATACAGTTGGTATTTACCATCTCTTTCGTAAACTTCAACTTTACCTTTTATGATAACTTTCATTCCATCCTTGGGCTCAAATTTCAGAAATTGTCTTCTGCCTTTAAACATTACTGCTGGAATTTGGGAATTTTTATCTTTTAAGGTAAAATAACTATGTCCGCTTGAATAAGTTTTAAAATTTGAAATTTCCCCCTTAACATAAATGTTTTTTAAGTTTTGGTCAAATTTCATCTTTTTATTTATATAGGCATTTAATTGAGATACCGTTAAGTATTCATTTTCCATATATTCACCTTTAAATTAATGTTGTTATTATGTTGTTTTTAATTTAAACAATTTGTCATTTCCAATCATTTTTGATAAAAATAAACTAAATCTATTTTAAATTGAAAATACAAAACTAACCCTAGGTGACACTATGAGAATTAAAGATGAATTATTTGGAAAAGAAGTTCTCGATGCAGATATTCAAATCGTCGGTAAAGTAAGTGATGTAATCATTGACACTGATTCATTTGAAGTTACTGACATTGTTCTTAAAAAAACAGGTATTTCAGAACAAATTAAAGCAAGTGAAAACATCATTCCTATGGAACTTGTTAAAGTGATTGGAGATAAAATCCTACTTAAAGGCGAAGACGATATTTAAATGATTATTATGGTTTCTAAAGAATATTTAATTGATTTATTAAAAGAAAATGAAGTATTTCTTGAAGGGGATTTCACATTATCCTCTGGAAAGAAGAGTAACTATTATATCAATATGAAAAAAGCTATCACTGAACCTGAAATTTTATCTACAATTTCTCAATTGATTACAGAAAAAATAGCTAATGATGATGTTGATAAAGTCGCAGGCCCTGCTTTAGGTGCAGTTCCAATAGCAACTGCGGTTTCTCTTGAATCTAAACTTCCTTTACTAATGATTCGCAAGGAAAAGAAAGGATATGGTACTTCTAAACTCATTGAAGGAGAACTAAATGAGGGTGACAATGTAATTGTTGTTGAAGATGTCTCAACCACTGGGGGATCTTTACTAAAGGCAATCAAAGCTATTCAGGATAATGGCGGTAATGTAACAAGAGCTTTTGTTGTTGTTGACAGGCAAGAAGGCGCTATTGAAGAATTTGAAAAAGAAGGAATTAAATTAGAACCATTAATTATTGTAAATGAATTTTTTGATTAAAAAAAGAAAAAAATGATGAAAAATTAATTTCATCATTATTTTTTTACATGATGAACGAAATGGGGTAGCTCATCGATTATTATTTCTAAAGCGGTTTTTACTGCATTAGGTGAGCCAGGCATGGAAAATATTATGCTTTTTTTATAAATTCCAGCTGTTGCTCTTGAGAGTAATGCTGCTGACCCAATTTCCTCATATGATTTCATACGGAATATTTCGCCAAATCCATCAAGTTTTTTCTCAAAAAGTGATTCAACAGTTTCCACAGTAATGTCTCGAGAATCAAGACCTGTTCCTCCTGTTGTTAAAATAACATCAATGTCATCAAGAATCATTTCTTCAATAGCTTTAATCAGATCATCTTTTTCATCAGGGATTAAGCTTCTTTTTTTCAAAGCATATTTTTTCTCAATTTCTTCAGAAATGTATTTTCCTGATAAATCGACTTTTTTTGATTTTCGGCTGTCACTTAGTGTGATTACTCCACAAGTGATATCTTTTGAAGATTCATTTTGGTGCTTTTTTGATGTTTCACTTTTCATATTATTACCCTTCAAATATTTGATTTTTGTAATATTCTTTAATTTCAATATATTCGTCAATATGTTTAATTAATTTATCGCTTGGGTAATAAAATGTATATTTTTCGAACTTTTCTTCAGTTGCATATTGATGTTTGCAAATAACTCTCATATGGTATTTTATTGTTTTATAATCAAGTTTCAGCTTTTTTGCAAGCTGATTTGCATTATGAGGTTCTTTTAGTATTTCATCAATAATCAATATTCGTGTTTTAGCGCTATTAGTTCCTAAAATCATATTGTAAAGTTCTTTGTCTTTTATTCTATGTATCATATGAATATTACTTGTTTTCACATAATTCAGCTCCAATATGTTTAATGAGTGTATATGCCCATTTTAGAGTGTTTTTATCTCTTCCTATCAATATTTGGGAATCATCATAATGACCGTCCTTGAAAAACAATGTCAGTGACATGAATTCGTCACTGGATGTTAAGAATATTTTCAAGTTTTTGTCGATGATTTTTGTTTTCACGTTTTTATTGTTGAGTAATTCTTTTCTGAATTTTTTATTTTTGTGGATTGACTCGTAAATTTCTTCACTAACAATTAACTCTAATTTTTGCAATTGTTCTGAATTTAACAAGTCAATAATATGTTTTAAATGATTTTCGGAGTAGATAGGAAGAATGATTTGTAGTTTTGTAGTTTCTGAAATCAACTGAATATATCTATTGAATGCAATTGATAGGTCACTGGTTGTTGAACTTACATATTCCGCATCCTTTAAAAGATAAATGTTTTTCATTATATCGTCAGGAATGGCGGAAAGGTCATGATTATCCCAAAATATCTCACAGTTGCTTAAAGAATTCCAGTTTTCGATTAATTTGATCATGTTGGTTGTCAATAAGTATCCGTTTGATGTTAGTTCGTAATACTTATGGGCCTTTCTGACCAGATTTATCGTCTCTAACTCTTTAAGGCCATGCAATATTGTAGCTGAAGGTTTTTTCAATTCGTTTCTAAGTTCATCCAAATTTTTTGGAATTTCATAGACTGCCAAAAGCAGTTTCCCCCTCATGTTTGAGGTCAATATATATTTGATGTCTTTAAACTCCTTATTTAATTCCATTTTTGTTTGGATATTGGTCATTGTCTCACCACGTGTTTCACATGTTTAAATAATTCGTCTGCCCATTCGTATGCTTTTTTATCTGTGGAGATTAGGATCCTATTTTGGTCAAAACTTCCGTCATTTTTGAATAATCCTAAACTCATTTTCTCATCGCATATGGTTAAATATAAATTTAATGATTCGGTTACTGTGTAAACTTTTAATCTTTTTTGTTTAACAGCTTTCTTTTTCAATGATTCATCAATTGGTGAAATAATAGCTTTAAATATGCTTCTTGGAATAATCAATTCCACAGAACCTTCATTAATTAAAATATTTTCAATTAATTCCGGGTATTCTGGATGCAAGTAAGGGAAAATTGCTTTCACATCAGTTGCTTTAATCAATTGATTTTTAGTGGTATTGTGGGTTTTATATATGTCAATTGGTGTAGTTTCAATTAACTGGGCATTTTTCAAGTCAGTAATGCTTTTTATAGAGCTGATGCTTAACTGATTAATATTGTGCTTGTCCCAAAATGAATCGTAATTTTGTATTATTTCAATACTTTTTTTGAAATCCATCAATGTTTTGAAATAAATTTCAGCCAATGGGTTAAGATGATATTTTTTTTCAACTTTTTTTATG
Organism: Methanobrevibacter sp.; assembly: GCA_017473945.1. Taxonomy (GTDB): domain Archaea; phylum Methanobacteriota; class Methanobacteria; order Methanobacteriales; family Methanobacteriaceae; genus Methanocatella. The sequence goes on from JAFUIW010000042.1 coordinate 7,331, forward strand.
TATTTATTCGCCTCTAATTTATTTATGTTACTTGAAACGGAACTGTATGTGATTTTGGTCTTTTTAACAAGACCTCGAATGTCATCTGGGTGTTCATATAATTCACTTAATATTTTCAATCGAATTTCTGACTTTGCAAGAAATTTGATGTCGTCATTTATTTCATGGTGAACATGCATTTTTTCTCCTCCAATTATCTTTTTTCAATTATGCAAAATTTTGAAAAATCTATGAATTTTTCTGTAATAACATTTTTTCAGTATAAATTTAAATAGATTTTTCCAAACTTATTCCAGACTTATCCAAATCTTATTCCAAACTTTTTCCAATCTTATTCCAATCTTATTCCAAACTTTTTCCAATCTTATTCCAAACTTTTCCCTACATTATGGCTTGTCGTTTGCAAATTTTTTAATATTTTTTTGCCAAGATTTATTAATTTTGTCAATGAAAATATTATTATGGAAATTTGTTATGTGTTGGATGCATCAGCATTTATTAATGGTTTTCAGTTTACTTCCAAAAGGAATTTCACGGTCCCTGAAATAACTGCTGAAATCAAAGACTTCGAATCTCGCTTAAAATTCGATGCCATCGTGAATGAGGGGTTATTAACCATACAAGATGTGCCCTCGGAGTGTTTATCTTGTGTCCATGATATTATTTATGAAAGTGGTGATATTTTAAGATTGTCATTTCCTGATAAAAAATTGATTGCACTTGCGTATATGCTATCTCAACAGGGTGAGAATATTAAGGTCATTACTGATGATTATACTATTCAAAATACTTTAAAAATTATGGATATTCCTTATTCTGGAGTTATAACTGAAGGTATCAAAGGAATTTACAATTGGAAGAAGGTATGTGAAGGTTGCAAAAAGGAGTTTCCTGAAGAATATCCATTTGATGACTGTGAAATATGTGGATCAAAAATTTTTAAAAAAAGAATTAAGGTGAGCAAATGAAAATTGGTGTGGTTGTTCATGGTCCCAACATCATCGATTCTGGTTATGCATTAACATTAATTAATCTATTGGGGGAATATGGTGAGGTTTCAGCAAGACTTGGAGGAACCATGGGTAGAACTGCCGTCATTGATGCAAGTTTGGAAGATATTATAGACATTTCACGAAAGTTGGTTCCAAGTGATTCTTTAAAAATATTTTATGAAGATGATGTTGATATTATATTTCTGCTGAATTATGGAAAATCCAATGTGACTGGGCAGGTGTTCGGATATAAAGTTTATAATCATTTCAAGGAAAAGATTTCTGACAATAACATTCCAGTTATCCAAATCGAAAGGCCTGGTGAAGATGATGGAAGTATAATTGCTTGGAATAATGATTGGGATATTGTAAATGAATTGTCGGTGAAGTTAGATTTGGCTATTGTAACTCCTGATGAAATTTACGATAAACATATCAAACAAGATGATGTTGGTGTAAATCAAAGAATTGTTCATGGTGTCGGCCCAGGCGAAAATATCATGGTGAATAGTGTGGTCATAGGCAAAACCAATTCAAACAAATTAACACTTATCTCCAAGGATAACCATATTGTTGATATTGTTGGTGGTGAGTTAAAGCAGCATGGTCTTGAAAAGTTAGGTGAGGTTGATTTGGATTCTGCAATTATTAAGACTGGCCTTTTAAGGCATGCTAAAGTCACACCAAGAGTTATCTCACAAGAAAAACCAAACGATTTTAAAGTTACATTTTTAGACCACGCTGGTGAAGATGTTTATAAATTCAGGGATTCTTCACTGGTGATTACTGTGGGTGATGATACTACTTTGATATCATCTGACATTTTGTACAGATTTGATATACCTGTCGTTGGAATAACTGATGGGGATTTGGATAAGGTTGTGGAATCTGGATTCAAGGTTAAAAATTCAATAATCTTTGAAGTTGAAAGTGGTTTTGATGACATCTGTGGCCAAGATATTAAAAGGATAATGTTTGGCGATAAACAATTCACATGTGATTATTCAGATATTGGGGAAGTTCGAGATAAAATTATTGAAATTATAAATAATATTAATTGTAAATACAAAATTAATTATATTAACTAAACAGGAAGTGTAATCTTTGGATTTTAAAAGTCTCGTAAAGGAAATTCAAGAGTTTAAAGGCGTATCTCGTAAAAGTTCTATTGATAATGTAATATCACTTTTAAATGAAGCATATAATGTTTCAGGTGATGTTGTCATTGACATAGGTGATGATGCTTCAGCCATTGACATTGGAAATAATCAGGTAGTGCTGGTTGCTGCAGATGGTATCTGGGGAGATATCATGAATGTAAACCCTTACTGGGCGGGATATTGTTCAGTTCTAGTAAATGTAAATGACATTGCTGCAATGGGTGGAAAACCATTAGCCATGGTAAACATAATGTCAATATGTAATGATGAAATTTATGAAGATTTATTGAATGGAATCAAAGATGGGTGTGTAAAATTTGGAGTTCCGATGGTGGGAGGACACTTGCATCCTGATGGTGAAGTTGATTCATTAGGTGTTGCCATTGTTGGAATTGCCCAAAAAGATAAAATGATTACCAGCTTTGGAGCGGAAGTTGGGGATAAGGTAATTGTTGCAATTGACCTTGATGGAAAACCACATGAAATGTTTAGTTTAAATTGGGATACCACTTATGATAAAGATGCAAAATTGGTTCAAGATCAGATTACTGCAGTTCAATACCTTGCTGAAAATAATTACATAAAATCCGGAAAGGATATTTCTAATCCTGGAATTCTTGGTACATTAGAAATGCTTTTGGAAACCTCTCAAAAAGGAGCAGTTGTTAATTTGGAAGATATTCCCAGAAATGAAAGTGTTGAATGGGTTGACTGGTTAAGGTCATATCCGGGTTCAGGATTTGTTTTCACTGCACATGAAGATTACTGCGAATATGTTAAGGAATATTTGTCAAGATTTTCCATTGAAGCTAATGTTGTTGGTGAAGTGACAGATTCCAATACTCTCATATTGAATTATGGTGATGAACAGGCTGAAGTTTTCAATCAGGAAAAAAATCCAGTATTTATCTTTAGATGATTACATGTCAAAGTATTGGACGAATATAGTTATAGGCGGATAAAATGGAAATTTGGAAATGTAGTTAGAGTGTAAATATGGATTTTGGAAAGATTGTATCGAATTCGATTAAATATCCTTTTAGAAATATTAAGAAATTACCAATTCTTTTTATCTTTTTTATTTTAATTGCTATCATTCCAATAGCATGGATATCTGATAATAAGTATCTTTTGGCATTCGGTTTATTTGCATTATTTTTATTTATTCTAATTGTACCGGGTTATTTGTTTTCAATGGTTAAAATAGGTTTAAATGAATCTTCGTTGTTTCCGTCACTGAGTTTTGGAGAGACCATACGGGATTCCATTCGGATATTGATATTGAGAATTGTATACATGATTGTGCCGGCTTGTGTGCTTTTCCTTGTTCTATCTACATTAAGCATATCCGGAACTCATTTGCAATTTGACATGAGCATTTTAAATTTTATCCTGACATTGGGTTTACTTTCTTTCTTTGCTATTGTTGTTTATATTCTGTTTGAAATATTGCTGTTTTTTGCAAAGGCAAGATTGGCATATTTAAACAGCTTGACTGAAGCGTTGAAAATGCATGAAGTTGTCAGAGATATAAAAAATATTGGAATTTTCAATATAATTAAATGGTTACTGTTCATGGCAGTATTGATGATTGCATTTACATTCATTTCCGCATGGGTGATTGAAATTCCTTATGTTGGATTTTTATTATATTTTGGTGTTGTTATTCCATTATTGGAAAGTATTGGAAATTACTCTTTAGGATTGTTGTATTCAAACATTACCCGAAACAATGCCGGTTTAGTCCATTATGAAAATGAAATTAAAAAATTCAATTAAAAAGAAAAAGATTAAGGATTACACCTTTTGCAAGGAACATATCCTTGGTTAATAGCGTCATCCCTGCTGGATAAAAATACTTTATTGCCTTCAGACATTTTAGCCACACTTCCGCAACTTGCATAGTGGAACTTTCCAGTGTTTGCATTGGCCACATAGCTTCCAGATCCTGAAGAACTTGAAGATGAACTGTCGCTTGAATGGCTAGAGCTTGACGATGATGATGAGCTGTGTGTATCTGCAACATGTGTGTCACTGTTTGCCCAGTTGTATGGATAAAACTCGCTTGGAGGCATATACATTATCTCAGCAAGACCTTCCTTTAAAAGCATCTCATTAAGGTTTTTCCCGTCAACAATGACTACCGCCAATGTACGTCCGTATCTGTCGCTGTGTTTTGAATCGTCTATGTCGAGGCCAACTTCTTTATTTAAGCATAGTTTCTGAACAAAGTTTTTTGATGCAATGTATCCTTCAACACCTCTTTCGGGAGTGTTCACACCTACAAAACGCACCTTTTCACCGTTGTCCAAATAAATTGTATCTCCATCGACAACACTTGTACATACTGCACTTTCTTCAACATGGCATTCAGTATCGCTGTATTGGCTTAAGATATCTGATGCAGACATGTCTGAGTATTTGGAACTTGGAATGCTGTGTGAAAATCCTGTTCCAGTGTAAGCGCTAGCAAATGATACTGCTCCAATAGCTAATATCAATATTATCAATAAAGAAAAAATATGTTTACGTGTCATTGCCATATTTATCTCTCCTACTTAATTGTTAGCATGATGTGTTAAATATAATTTTTGCAATAAATTAATAATTTTAATATATAATAAGATTATAAATATATAATATTAAAAATTCTTAGGAGATTGTATGCTAATTAAAATTAATGGAGAAGAAATCGATGTGGCAGAAGGTTCCTCAATCCAAGATGTAATTGATGAAACTAATGCCCCATATACTCCTGGTAGTATTGTTTGTTTGATTAAAGGAAAGAAGGAACTTGAGAAGAATATAAGCAAATATAAAATTAAAACAACTCAAGGTTCTATAATCATTCAACTCAATGAAAGCGATGACGCAAAACCTCTTGTTGATGTTTGGAAAAATCAGTATGAAGATTTTGTTGATTTGGATATTCGCTGGTCTACTCCTACTGAAGTAGCTATTGGGCCAATTGTGACTGATTTAGAACCTACTCATGATGAATTTAAATATTATGAGGGAGATGTTGTTTTAAGTTTATCTAGTTTTAGTAATGAGTCCACTCATTTAATTATGCTTAAAGAGAATACCACCAATGTTTACAGTGTTCCACCATATAACAAAGGTATCTTTGCTCGCGTTATTGGAGGTAAGAAAACATTGGAAAATCTCACAGATGATGATCAAGTAACCGGTATCGAGCCAATTATTGAAAGAAGCACCACAACAGATAGTGCTTCAGTATCTGATTTGTCAACCATATTGGAAGAGGGTAATGAATTGTATACTTACATTTCTTTTGATGTCAATGATAAATCACCGATTTGTGTTGAACATCTGTTCTCTATAATTAAAGATGGCAGAATCAAAGTTTCTTATGATAGTGAATCATTTTTAGGTATTTATGAGTTGGAAGGACTTGACAAACCTAAAGAAGATACCACTCCAAGAACCAGAGGAACAATGACTATCAGAAATGAAGGAAAAGGTGTTGGAAAACTATTTATTTATCGTGAAAATAGGGTATTAACTCCAAATCACACTACTGTAGGTAATATTGTTCAAGGTATGGAACTTATTGATATTGCAAAGGAAAATGATTTTATTACTGTTAAATCAGAACAGCAAAGATTGATGTTATTAAACAAAACTCAAGCTGAAGCTACAAAATTACTGTCTGAAGCGGGAGTTGAACATTTGATTGATGGAATTATTGATGATGATGCAATAATTGTTGAGCAAAATCCAAAACATACTATCGATATCCTAAGAGAAGGTCAAGTAATAACTAAGGCTATCAATAAAGAAGATTTATGCAAAATTAAATTTGTTGATAATGCACCTAGGTCTGTTAGATATTTCAAACTTTTATCAGGTCTTTTAGAGAATCCTATAGGACAAATAAAAGTTCACTTTGCAGTGCCTGGAATGCATATAGTCATGTTTGAAGGGGATAAAAAATCTGCTAAAGGTTTAGTTCCAGAAAATAATCCTGTCGATAAGGTAATAAGAGGTCAAATTGGTATTACCAACATGTCTTCTAAAAGTGCAGGTTTGATTGGTATCAGATTTGAAGACAATGTAGAGTTTGGACCAACTGCAGAAACATTTGGAGCAACAAATATTGTTGGTGATATAGTTTCAGATTATGACCATCTAGAAAAATTAAAAGAAGGAGTTGTAGTATATGTCTCAGAATCTAACAATGAGTCCTGATTTGGGTAAAGAAGATTGGGACCCTGATGTAATTACACGTATGATTTTTATTGGGCCGGGAGCTCATGTAAGTGAACAGGAAATCGTTAGTGAATTTCATATGCTTGGTTTACCTCTTACAATAAAGAACACTTGTTACGGTTCTATGATAAGTGGAAAAAGTGAGGATGTTTATAAAGCAATTGAAGAGATTAGAAAACTTGATCCTAATCACATTTTCACAAAAGAAAGAGGTTTTGCTCCAGGAGATCCTAGAAGATGCAGAGGTCACAGATTCGGACCTAGGGAAGGATTCCACCAGATGGAAAAAGAATATAGAATACTTGGTTTTGTTTCAGAAGCTTTAGAAAATCCTAAAGAAGATGTGGAAATAGAAGAGAAAAAACCGGTTGACGTTGACGAATTTAAGAAAATCATGAATGAATGTTTAGAAAATAAAGAATAGGTGAAAATATGGTTAAAATCGCTGTTTATCCTCCAAATTCATTAATCTTGGCAGATTTATTAGAGAGAAAAGGTCATACTCCTTTAGTTCTTCAAAAACAAATTAGACAAAAAATCAAAGACCCGGAGATTGATTCTCCACCAATGAATATTACTGAAGACGACCCAATTAAAGGTCTTAAGTATGCAGCTATTGAGGTTCCTTCCGGTGTTCGTGGAAGAATGTCTATTATTGGACCTCTAATAGATGAAGCTGAAGCTGCAATCGTTGTTGATGGAGCTCCATACGGTTTTGGTTGTATCGGTTGTGCTAGAACTAATGAATTATCAATATTTTTACTCAGGAATAAGGACATTCCTGTTTTAGAACTTACATACCCTACTAATCAAGATGAAACATATGTTATGGTGAATCAGATAAATGAGTTTGTAGATTCACTTGAAGAAACTGCTGAGGAGGAATAATAAAATGGTTAAAATTGCTTTAGTTTCATGCGGAACAGAATATAGTGGAATTCAAAAGGAAATTGAAAAAGCAGCAAACAAATTTGGTGCAGAAATTGTTCTTCCTGAAATTGATTTAGATTACATTGATGAGTCTTATGAAAAATTCGGATTTTCAGCTCAAAGTTCAAGCTTAAAACTGATGATTGCAAGAGCTATGGCTATTGTTGAAGGCAGATCCAAACCAGATGCGGTATTCATTGCAACATGTTTTAGATGTGCTGAAGCTGCTTTGGTAAGAAATGAAGTAAGACGTTTTATCCAAAACAATACTCGTATTCCAGTAGTTACCTATTCATTTACTGAAAGAACAAAAGCGGATGAATTGTTTATCCGTATGGAAGCATTGGCCACTACAGTTACTCGTAGAAGTATTCTTGCACGTGAAAAACAAGAAGGCCTTACTCTTGGTTTGGATTCAGGTTCAACCACTACAAAAGCGGTTCTTATGGAAAACAACCAGGTTATCGGAACTGGTTGGACATCCACTAAAGACATTATTGAATCAGCGAAAACTGCAGCTGCAGAAGCATTCTCCCAAACAGATTACGATTGGGATGACTTGGATGGTATCGGAACCACAGGTTACGGTAGATTTACCATGGGTCAAGAGTTCGGAGCAGAACTTATTCAGGAAGAATTGTCTGTTAACGCAAAAGGTGCAGTATATCTTGCAGATTGTCAAAAAGGTGAAGCTACCGTACTAGATATCGGTGGTATGGATAACAAGGTAATCACTGTAAACAATGGTATTCCGGATAACTTTACTATGGGGGGTATCTGTGCTGGTGCATCAGGAAGATTCCTTGACATGACTTCCCGCAGGTTGGATGTTGACATTACTGAATTGGGTCCGCTGGCGGTTCAAGGTGATTGGAGAAGAGCTATGTTGAACTCTTACTGTATTGTATTTGGTATTCAAGACCTCGTTACTACCCTTGCTGCAGGAGGTTCAAAAGCTGATGTGGCCGCTGCGGCATGTCACTCAGTATCTGAACAGGTATATGAACAACAACTTCAAGAAATTGACATTCGTGAACCATTGATTCAAGTGGGAGGAACAAGTTTAATTTCTGGTCTTGTTGAAGCGGTAAGTGAAACATTAGGTGGAATTGAAGTAATTGTTCCTGAATACTCACAACATATTGGTGCTGTAGGTGCAGCTCTTTTAGTATCTGGAATGGGACACAGACAAGATAACAAATAAATTTAAAGGGTTGATTTAATGTTAGTTGAATGCTATGATGAGCGTGGAGCTGAAGTTTATGAAATCATCATTAAACAAATCTTTCAGGATTTAGTTCTCGGACCTTCTGTTGATGATTTAAGAGCTTATGTCAATCCTGATGATCCGGTATTTGTCTTAGCTATCAAAATGAAAAAAACTTCAAAAGCTATTACTTTTGGTGAAGTGGCTAATCTTAGTTATGTTAAAGCAGATGACATTACCAGAATCATTATTGATAATGAAAATTACCTTCCAAATATTTTAAAACAACTTTGGAAAAGGTTTTCCAGAGATGAAATTTACCAACCAAACAGGTATCAGCTTGAAATTGAAGGCAATCATGTGGATTTAGAAACTATTGTTATTGATGATCCTCACTCCAATTTACAAAGAAGAATTTATGATGCAATATTTAGGATATTGCCTGAAGGATTCAAGATTATCAAGGATATGTCCACTGATGATATCATTGCTGTTGTAGCTACAGATGAGTTAATTGCAGATGCATGGATTGAAAAAGCTAATGAATATATTGCAGAGTTAAGCGGTAAATAGAAAACTTTAAATATTTGTTCGTATCAATACAAAATAACGGGAGTTATATAATCGGAGAAGTGATAGTATGGCTGAACACAAAGGTTCAAGATTTGCACACATAACAAAAGCACATCCATGTTTCAATGAAAAAATGCATGATAAAGTAGGTAGAGCACATGTACCGGTAGCACCAAAATGTAATATCTTCTGTAACTTCTGTACAAGAGATATTAACAATGAAGAAGATAGACCTGGTGTTGCAAGTTGTGTAATGGATGCAGATGCCGCAATCAAACATGTTAATGATGTAACTGCTGAAGGTCCAATTTCAGTTGTAGGAGTAGCAGGACCTGGTGATTCTCTTGCTAATGAAGAAACATTCAAGTTCTTTGAAAAATTAGCTGAGGAACAACCTGATTTAATTAAATGTATGAGTACAAATGGACTTTTACTTCCAAAATATGCAGACAGACTTGCAGAGCTTGGAGTAAACTCTGTTACTGTAACAATAAATGCAATTGATCCTAATATTGCAGTAGATATTTATTCATTCATTAAATATGAGGGAAAAATCTACAAAGGATATGATGCAGTTAAAATATTAATCAAAAACCAACTGGATGGTGTTGAAAAGGCAGCAGCAAATGGTATGGTGGTTAAGGTTAATTCAGTATTGATTTCTGGATTGAATGATGAACATATTGTTGAAATTGCTAAGGAAGTTAAAAAACGAGGGGCTTCTTTAATGAACATTTTACCGTTGATTCCTTTAGCTAAAATGAAACATTATTCTCGTCCTGACTGTTCAATGATGGAAAGCGTCAGAGAACAAGTTGAAGAGATTATACCTGTATTCAGGGCATGTACTCAATGCAGAGCAGATGCTTACGGAATACCTGGTAAAAAAAGCGAAGATCATCATTTAGGAATGACTCCACAAAGTCATTACTAAATTCTATTTTTTTATTTTTAATATTTTTTTGTTCTTTTTTTAGAATACTTAGCAGATATCTGTTTTCAACTATTTTGGCAGGTTTTTCTTAAATCATGAAACTTTAATCAACATTTTCTCACCATGTTTTTGGAGATGTTAAATTACTGTATGTTTTAACCACTTAAGTAAAATCTTTCAAGTTTCATCGCAATATTAAATAGATATGAAAAAGATAATTTAATTGTATATAATTTTTAAGAGGAAAAGATAATATGGTTAAGACTTACGTTTTTGGACACAAAAGTCCAGATAGTGATACCATTACTTCAAGTTTAGTAATGGCTAATTTAGAAAAAGAATTAGGAAATTCTGAAGCTCAAGCTTACAGATTAGGCAATATCAATAAGGAAACTGAATTCATTTTAAACTATTTGGGCATGGAAGCGCCTGAACTTTTAGATGATGTTGAAGATGGCGCTAATGTTGTTTTGGTAGACCACAATTCTCCTGCTGAATCTGTTGACAATTTGGAAAATGCTAATATTTTAAAAGTCATTGACCATCATAAATTAGCTTTAGAAACATCATATCCGTTATTCTTAAGATTTGAACCTGTTGGTTGTACTGAAACTATATTATGCAAGTTATACGAGGAAAATAGTGTTGAAATCACAAAAGAGATTGCTACCTTAATGTTGTCTGCGATCATTTCAGACACTTTACTTTTAAAATCCCCAACCACTACTGAAGATGACAAATTGGCTGTTGAAAAACTTGCCAAAATCGCTGAAGTTGATGCAGAAGAATACGGTTTGGAAATGCTTAAAGCCGGAACTGACTTAAGCAGTTTTTCAATTGAAGAAATTTTAGCACTCGATGCAAAACAAATTGACTTTAAAGATGTAAAATCAATTGTAAATCAGGTTAATACTGCAGATATTTCTGATGTAATGGCTATGAAAGACGATTTGGAAGCTGGAATTAACAAAATCATTGAAGATGAAGGTTTAGATTTGTTCATGCTTTTAATAACTGATATTGTTAACAGCAATTCTCAAGTTATTGCATTAGGTAAAGATGCATCTTTAGTTGAAAAGGCATACGATGTGAAACTTGAAGACAATACAGTTTTACTTGAAGGTGTCGTTTCACGTAAAAAACAAGTAGTGCCAATAATGACTGAAAACGCTTAGGCATTCCAAAATTCATGCTTAATTTTCAATTTTGCATAAATATTTATAAATGATAACTTGATAAATAATAATTAAGATGTATTTTTAATACGTCTCTAATCAACCCCTTTTTGGGTGTATAAATAAAAAAAGCATAGTTATAAACGATGCTCAAGCATTAAACAAAATTAGAAACTAACATTTAATTATGCTTTTTTTATCTTATTTTTATGATATTTTTTAAAAGGTGTTAAGATGAAAACACTTGAATGGGAAGATAATAAACTAAAACTTATTGATCAAAGAAAGCTTCCTGATGAGTTAACTTACAAATACTGTGATAATTATCAGGATGTTATTGTTGCAATTAAGAATATGACTGTCCGTGGAGCTCCTGCAATAGGGGTTTCAGCTGCTTTTGGAATGGCACTTGCAGACATTGAGGGTGTTGACTTGGCTAAGGCTGCTGAAGAAATAAAAGCCGCAAGACCAACTGCCGTAAACTTGTTCTGGGCGGTTGATAGGGTATTGAATAGCGAAGATGCACTCACTGAAGCACTTAAAATGTATGAAGAGGATATGGCAACAAACAGGGCTATCGGTAAATATGGTGCTGAGATAATAGATGATGGTGACACTGTTTTAACCCATTGCAATGCTGGTGCACTTGCATGTGTGGATTATGGAACTGCTTTAGGAGTATTTAGGGCTGCAAGGGATGCCGGTAAAAACATAAATGTAATATGTGATGAAACTCGTCCACGTGGACAGGGTGCCAGCTTAAGCGTATGGGAAATGCAGCAAGAAAACATTCCAGTTAAATTAATACCTGATGTTGCCTCAGGATTTTTAATGTCACAGGGAAAAATCGATAAGGTGGTCATCGGTGCAGATAGAATCGCGAAAGGCGGTGTTGTAAATAAGGTAGGTTCATTTATGGTTGCGCTTGCTGCAAAACATCATGACATCCCATTCTATGTGGCTGCACCTTACTCTACATTTGACAATGAAATAAACATTTATGATACTGTCATTGAAGAAAGGGACGGTGATGAGGTAAGGTACTATGGTGGGGCAAGAATCTGTCCTGAGGAAACTGAAGTGATTAACCCTGCTTTTGATATCACTCCAAAAGAATTGATTACAGGCATCATCACTGAAAAGGGAATTATTGATCCAATCTAAGATGAAAATTAATTCATCTTTTTTTTTGTTTTTTAGAAAAATTTATTAGTATTGTTTTTTATAGTCTCATACATGAAAAAATATATTTTTATCGTTGCTGTTATTAGCTTATTGGCATTGACATCTGCTGTCTACAGCTTGGATTTTGATGATACCCAAATTCAGGGTTTAAATGTTACAACCGATATTGATGGAGCATTTAACGCTTCTCAAAGTGAAAACAAAACCCTTGCAATTATCTTTGATCAGGACAGTTGTGTTTACTGTGATATTTTAAAAGAGAATGTTTTAAGTGATGTTAATGTTCAAAATGAGTTAAATGAAAATTTCATTGTGCTTCTGGTAGATATCAATAAGAATCCCGAAATTGCACAGAAATATAACGTCTATGGAACACCTACAATTCAGTTTTTGGATTCGAATGGCAATGATGTAAACAGGATTGAGGGATGTCCTGAAACTGATGAATTTTTAAATATTGTTAAGGAGATTTAGATGGAAATTCTTCCAGTGATTTCCTTTTTAACAGGGGTAATATCGATACTGTCTCCCTGTATTTTACCAATTATTCCTATTTTTGTAGCTTTCAGCTTAAAAACCAAATCAAAAAGTGAGATATTTTCATTCACTTTAGGTTTTGGAAGCATCTTTTTAATTATAATAGTCT
>JAFUIW010000043.1 GCA_017473945.1 Methanobrevibacter sp.
AAAGGAATTGAACTTAAAAATGAAAACAAACTATGGGATTCACTTGACATGTTCATGAAAGCTGTTGAAGCAGATTCCAGCTGCCGAGATGAAGCAAATAAACATATTGATGAAATAAGATCTACTTTTGAAAAGGAATTTATATACGAAGACAGCAAATTTGACATGAACAATAAAATTGACCGCCTGAAAATGCAGGCAATGAAAGCATTGATAAAAGAAAACAATCCCCCAAAAGCGTTGACATTGATGAACCTGATTTTAGAAGAAGATGAAACTGACATCAACACTTTAAACCATAAGGGAGGAGTACTGTTTATCTGCAGTGAATACCAAAAGGCAATTGACTGTTTTGACAAATGTCTAAAAATAAATAAAAACTATACCTGTGCCCTGTTCAACAAGGCAATTGTGCTGAGGGTCATGAACAAACTGCCCGAAGCGTTGAAATGCTTTGACGAACTGCTTAAAATACCACAAAACTATGATAAAGTGAAACCGTACCAACTGGAAATCCTTGACAAGCTCCATATGAGAGCAATAACATGACTCTATTTAAAAAAAATGATTAAAGATTAAGATTTACAACAACGTTTTTCAAGGCGTCCCTGATTTCTAAAAAACAATCCTCATAGTCTGATAATCCCACGCCAATGGGATCTCTAATATTCAAATCATCATATACCCCGGCATATTCCCTGATTGAAAACACATTCAAATCGGGATATGAATTTTTTAACAAATTTGCATGCTCAAGAGTGGCAGTCAAAATCAAATCAATACATTTAATATTCAAATCAGCAATATTTCGAGACTTGTGGTGTGATAAATCCAAACCATGATTTTTACATACTTCAATAGCTTCCGCAGATGCATTTGACCCAGTCAGAGCAAATAATCCTGCTGAGGAAACCTCAATGTCACTCACCACACTTTTGAAAATCACTTCAGCCATCGGACTTCTGCAGGTGTTTCCGGTGCAGACAAACATTATTTTCACATTTTCACCTCAAAATCATCATGAACTTCCAAAATCTTTTCCAGAGATTCTTTTATTTCAAAGTAACATACGACATAATCCCCAAGACCTCCACCAGAGGGATCATCAATATCCAAATCATCACAAAATCCGCCGAATTGCCTGATAGTATAGGCGTTAATGTTTGGATGGAACCTTCTGATTTTATCCCTGTTGTCCACTGTTGCGGTCAAAACCAAATCAACTTCTCCAAAGTCCATGTCAGATATGTTAGTGGTTTTGAAATCAGAAAGATCAATGCCATGTTTTTTACAGACGATTATTGCATTTTCATCGGCAGGCTCTCCGGAATATGTTGAAAAACCTGCAGATGACACTTCCACATTTCTAACCATCCTTTTAAAAATCCCTTCAGCCATAGGACTTCTTGCGGTGTTGCCGCTACATAAAAAAACAATTTTCATCATTTCAATCCTAAAATTTCTTAAAATCTTATAATATACAATTCAATATCCCATTTTGGAACCTTGAATGTTTATTCTCAAAAATTGCCACATTGTTCATTTATTGAATTTCTGTTAGAATTTTTTTATATCAATCGCTATGAATATGTTTATTTTACTGCATTATAAATCCTATAAAGTTATTTCTTTAATGGAAAATCAACAAATTTAAATTGATATGTTTAGAAAGAATTCCCTTTATGTGATTTATATTATCTTCTAGTCAAATTATAACCTAATAAATCAAAAAAAAAGGTGATAAAATGTGCGGAATTGTTGGATGCATTTTAAAGGAAAAAAATGATGTGGCGCCCATTCTATTTGACTGCATTTCAAAACTGGAATACAGAGGATACGATTCAGTGGGAATTGCTACTTACGATAATAAAATCAATGTGAGAAAGGCAAAAGGAGACATTGAAAGCGTCAATGAAAAATTACGCTTCAAGAACATGAAAGGAATATTTGGAATTGCACATACCAGATGGGCGTCAACCGGAAAACCTACCGATGAAAACGCCCACCCCCATTTGGATGCAACCAAAAGTGTTGCAATCGTTCACAACGGTACTTTGGAAAACTACACAGAACTTAAAAACGAATTAATCAATGAGGGCTGCAAATTCACATCAACAACCGACAGTGAAGTTATTGCCAATCTGATTAAAAAATACATGTCCAATGGCCTTAATCTGGAGGATGCCTTAAGAAAGACAACCGAACAGCTTAAAGGATCATATGCAATCGTTGCATTTTCCAAAGACGAACCAGACAAGATTGTTGCAACAAGACAGGACTCACCATTGATTGTTGCATACGGCAAGACAGGTTATTTCGTTGCATCAGACACCCCTGCGGTTCTTGAATATGCACGTGACGTTATAAGGCCAAGGGAAGGCGAAATTGCAATACTTTCAAATGAAGGCATTGACATTCACGATAAAAACGGAAAAAGCATAAAATGGAAATCAACCTACATTGACTGGACACCCGAAATGGCCAGAAAGGAAGGTTTTGACCATTATATGATAAAAGAGATTACAGAGCAGTCTGATGCGGTCAAAAACACCCTGACACAAAAAGGAAAAATCCAGAAGGTCATCGAAAAGATTGGCAAAGTTAAACGAATCTGCCTTGTTGCCTGTGGAACATCTTACCATGCGTCAATTACCGGCAAATACCTTATTGAATCACTGGCAGGAATTGCATGTGACGTAGTCATTGCATCTGAAGCCAAATACACCGCAAAAACCTGGGATGAAGATACACTGGTAATTTTCATTTCACAGTCCGGTGAAACATATGACTCACGTATGGCATTGAAGGAAGCAAGGAAAACCTCAAAAACCCTTGCCATCGTCAATGTGGCAGGTTCAGCAATGTGTGAAGAGGCAGAGTTTGTAATTCAAACACAGGCAGGTCCTGAAATTGGAGTGGCTGCAACAAAAACATATGTTGCACAGCTGACTGCAATATATCTCTTTGCGGGCCTGATTTCAAAAAACAATGCCTTGGTTGATGAGCTCTACAATGTTCCGGCATATATCGATGAGGCGGTTAAACAAAAGGATTACATAAAGGAGTTATCAAAAAGGTACGACTTTGCAGATGACGCTTTTTATCTTGGACGTGGATTCTCATATCCTGTTGCCCTTGAAGGAGCATTGAAACTAAAGGAAATCACATACATCCATGCCGAAGGATATGCCGCTGGAGAACTTAAACACGGCCCATTGGCACTGATTGATGAAAAGGTTCCTGTAATTGTCATCATACCTCCTGGCGAGGACTATCCAAAGACAATGACAAACCTGGAAGAAGTTAAGGCACGTGGAGCGATTGTATTAAGCGTTGGAGCGAAAGGTGATGAGAACATAACTAAAAATTCAAACGTTTTCATTGAAATGAATCCCAAAATCAGAGAGATTATCGCCCCATTAGTATACATCGTGCCGTTGCAGCTTTTGTCATACTATGTAACACTTGACAAGGGATTTGATCCAGACAGGCCAAGAAATCTGGCGAAGGTAATTACAGTATAGTCATGAAGTTCCATTTAACTTCATGACCCTCTTATTTTTTTAATACTTAATGATAGAAGTTGAATTATAATGACAGAATACTCACATTAAATAAAGTGCAGTAATTTTCAATGACAATTAAAATTCAACATATACTAGTTTATTGAATTATAAAAAAAGAGACATGAATGGAAATCAATCCATTCATTTTTTAACAGTTATCTTTACGGTTTTGCTCACAGCCTTGTAATTGGAACTGCCGGAATATCTATACATGGCTTTAAATGTTCCCTTTTTGGTTAACTTTACATTGAAAGTGACAACCCCTTTTGAATTTGTTTTTGCGGAGTATGTCTTTCCGTTGAGCTTAAGAGTAACTTTTGTTTTTTTCATTGCTGCATTCTTATTTGTCTTGAGGGTTGCTGTAACCTTCTTGGTTTTTGCTTTGAGTTTGAATGTTTTAGCAGACACTGTCAGCTTTGGAGTTGCCTTTGAAACTACTACCTTGACAGATCCTGATGATTTGGCATAAACTTCATCCCCTTCAAAGCGGAATGATGTATTATATGTTTTTGCAGGCAATTTAACCTGAAGTATGACCTGGCCGTTGTCATTGGTTTTTTTAGGATATGAATTGCCATTTAAAAAAACAACAACATTCTTGCCGGATAAAGGATTGCCGTCAACATCCTTTAAGGTGATGACCAGATTTTTAGCAACATTATAGGCAGTGCTGATTTTAGCAGCAGAAATTTGAGTATCCAATTTACCTACAATGACAGGAAACGTGTTTGAGTAGACATCCCCAATCAGCTTGCCGTCGACATAGTTCCCATCATTGTATTGGACCGAAATATTATGAACTCCAGTTGATAAGCCTGAAATGGTTTTTATGACCTTTCCGCTTTCAAGACTGTAAAATTCAGGATTGTTTCCGTCAACTGAGATATATACAAAATTATATGATACTGCAGGAGCGGTGAATGTTACAGTTACATCACTTCCCAATTCAACATTACCTGGAACATCTGCAGAAACGTTTTTAGTGTTTTCAATAACATAAACCTCCTGAGTCAGTGGATATTCACTTCCAGGATAGTCAAATTCCAGATAAAAAGTATTCAAGCCTACCTTTTCACTTGCAAGTTTTACAGATGCAGTGGCCCAATCAGGATATTTGCGTTGATATAAACTGTCAGAAGCCAAAAGCTTTCCTTTTTTACCGTTATGATATTCATATACGTTGAATTTTCCGAAAACCCATTCATGAGTCATTGCAGAAATTGTAAATTCCTCACCGACACTGACCATGTGCGGAGCGGCAATCTTAGGAACTACCACAATGCTTTCAGTTGTCTGCAAAGTGCCGAAATCGTCACCTTTGTATGTCACAGTTATTGTGTTTTCGCCTAAATGGTTCAAATCATAAGCATGCATATAATAGGTTCCGTGTCCTTTTGAATAGCTTACAGTTTGATTTTTTACATTGTTGAAACTTATTGTCAGGTTTCCTGTAGCTTCACGGGGAAGGTAAACATGAGCTATATTGTCTGCAGGCAAAACCAGATAGTATAAATCAAAAGACAAATCAAGTTTCGGATTTGTTGTAGGTTCAAACTCCCTTACAATAACGTTTTCATTTCTTAGGGTCTTTGTGACTCCGTTTTCGGCAAATGTGATCTTGATGTTGTATGTTCCATAGCCTTCAAGCAAATCACCGGCAGCGATGTATCTTGACTTGTTGGAGCAGTCTGCAATCTCTTCAAAATCACCATTGTTTACGGCATAGGAAATTTTGAGGGTTTCATTTACAGATATTTCCAATGTTCCTGTATTAGCATGGTTGGAATCTAGTATGATAAAACTAGGGGAATCCCAATAATCATGGTCGCAATTATAAGGATTCTGCATAAAAATGTCGAAGTCTTCCTTTTCCTTTAAGCAAACTGCAGAATTTATTAAGGTATTCTGATTGTATTTTACCTTAATGTTGTAATTTCCCAAATCAAGACCCAAATCGGCAGGGTATATGAATTCAACATACCTATTGTATGTTCCGCCGTGTCCGTCATCTTCAGTTGAAAAATAGCCATTTGTGATAGATATGGTTTTCTTTTCTTTATCATCGACCAAAACAGAGAATGTTCCGTTTTCAGAACCTCCGGAGGATATGTAAATCAAATCCTTAGTGTCCCAATCGATTTTATCCTGAGTGTAGTTTTCATCCACAGTTATATAAAAATCGCCATTATAGTATGATTCATCCAAAATATTACCTGACGAATCATCTGCCAGTGAAACTGTGTCACTTTCAGCTGTAAGATTATCGGATGCACTTACAGCACCAATTGTTAAAATAGCCAGAAATATGCTGACAATTAGAAATTTATTGATTTTCAAAATAACAACCTCTAAATCTAAATAATACTAATTATATGTGATTAGTACTAATTAAGTTAACTAAAGGTTTTTATTTAATCAAAAAAATGTAATAAAATTATTACATACTATTCGGAGCTTTCACTGTCGCTTTCAGGATTATTATCTTCAGATGTTTCACCATCACCGTTGACGGATTCAGCAGATTCTTGCACCATTTCATCTTTGGCTGTTTCCAGACTGTTAACAAACTGTTCATTGTACCATTCTGGAGTTTTCTTTAAAGCACCACATCCTCCAAATATCAAATCGGCATTTTCAACACCGTTAACTTTCCAATTGTTCAGATGTGATGCGTCAACCAGTGCACGACAGTCGAAAAACAGATGGTCCATTGTCTTCAGGTTATCTGTTGACCAGTTGCTTAACGGTGAAATGTCAGACAACTGCCTTGCATGTTCAAACATTCCTGCAATGTTCACCACATTTTTAACATCCCATCCTGCCAGTGCAGATATGTTTTTCAATTCGATGCAACCGAAAAACATCCCGTTCATATTTTCAACATTGGAAACGTTCCAGTTATTCATATAGAATATATTTACAAGAGATATGCAGTTCCAAAACATTGCCCTCATGTATTTCAGATTGGAAACGTTCCAGTTCATCAGCGGTGAAACGTCATATAGCGACAGGCATCCTAGAAACATTCCGTTCATATTTTCGACATTTGAAACGTCCCATGATGCAATCGGTGAAAAATCAGTCATATATTTGCATCCGTGGAACATAAAGTTCATTTCACGGACATTGCTTACGTCCCATAATTTCAAAAAGGAAATGTCAACAAGGGATTCACATTTGGTAAACATTCCAATCATTTTTTCAGCCTTATCAACACCAAATGCGAAGATTGCCTTAAGAGATCTTAAATCACCGTATCTTTCACTCAAGTCAGTTTTTCCAGAGAGGTCCTCATTGACATAGATTACATCGTGCCTGTTGGTTACCTGACTCCAGCTGGTGAGATTTGTTCCGTCCTTCAAGATGATTAGGACCTCATGGTCTCCCAAGTCAAAAATATTGTCAGTGGTTCTATTCAATCTACGGAATTCCCTCAGATATGGGGATACACCGGTAAACACTCCATCCCTAAACCATGCAGGATATGTCTCGATATTGTCGCAGCCTGCAAAGACTTCTTCGGCATAATTCATGTTCAACAACCAAAAATCAAGACTGCTTGCATCTGTTAGTTTTTTGCAGTCCTTGAACAGCCTGTTGATATTATCCGCATTAGCCACATTCCATTTTTTCAAAGCGGAAATGTCTTCCAGCTCCTCACATCCGTCAAACATCTCTTCAAGAGAATCCATCTTAGAAACATCCCATTCTCCCAAATGTGAAATATCAGTTAAGGAACTGCAATCCTTAAATAAACCAGTCAGACGAGTAATTTTTGATATGTCCCAATCTTTTAGAGCAGAAATATCAGTTAACAATTCACAGCCATTGAACAAATCATCAATAGCTATGACATTTGACAAATCCCATTTGCCCAAAGCAGATACCTCTTCAAGGGATTCGCATCCGCAGAACATTTCAAGCATGTTTTCCACTTTTGAGACATTCCAATTGGACAGCGCTGAAATGTCAGTCAAACGACTGCATTCGGCAAAGACTCTTTCCATTGAAGTTACATTGGAAACATCCCAGTTTTTAAGTGCTGAAAGATTTTTTAGGGAACTGCAACCGTCAAACAATCCAGCCATTCTTGTTATGTTTGAAACATCCCAATTCTTCAAAGCGGAAATGTCTACAAGTGAAGAACAACCATTAAATAAAGATAATAGACTTGAATTACCACTCATTTCTGAGAGATTCCAATTTTTCAAAGCGGAAATCTTTTTAAGTGATTCACACCCTCTGAACATTGCAGTTATATTGAATGCATTTGACAAATCCCAATTTTTCAAAGCGGAAATGTCTTCAATGGATTCGCAAAAGTCAAATATGCAGGCCATGTCCCTTACTTTGCCCACATCCCATTTTTTAAGGCCGGAAATATCCTTTAGAGAATAACATTCTGAGAAAATATAATGCATATCAGTTACATCGGATACATCCCAGTCTTTTAAAGCAGAAACGTCCTCCAATGAAGCACAATATCTGAACATATTGGCCATTGTTGTCAGTTTGGAAGTTTTCCAGTCTTCCAGTGCAGAAATGTCCTCAAGGGATGCGCATCCTTCAAACATTCCAGCCATATTTGTTACCTGCGATACGTCCCATGATTTCAGAGAGGTTATGTCTGCCAGGGATTCGCATCCCCGAAACATTCCTTCCATATTGTCTACGGCACCGAAGCCAAATGCTACAATAGCCTTAAGATTTACCAAGCCTTCATATCTATTGGCCAAATTGGTAATTCCAAATAAATCTTCAGATATATAAATGATGTCTTCCTTATTATCCACATATTCCCATCTGGTTAAGTTAGACCCATCCTTTAAAATGATTAAGACTTTCAAATCATTTAATTCATAAATGCTTTGAGTAGCCGTGTTCAATAGCTCAAATTCCCTAATTTCTCTGCTTATCATAATCCCATCTGCTTTAAAAAATTTAGATATATAATTAATATGTTTTTAATATATTTAAAATTAAAATCTGTCAAAATGAACTTTGGATTCATCATACCTCAGTTTGACATCCCCTTCCTGAGCAGGATAACCTACACAGATTACTGAAAAAGGAATGCAATAGTCAGGAATTTCTAAATATTCCTTTAATTTTAATGTACGGTCTTCAATTGGGTGAAAACCTAACCAAACAGCACCAAGGCCTTCATGAGTTGCCTGAAGGAGAATGTTTTCATTGCATGCTCCAAGATCCTGCTCTATCATCCCGATGACCTTTGCCTCATTGAGATTTCCTAATGTAATTATCAGATGTGATGCTTTCTCTGCAGGCTTTGCAAAATTGTGCATTCTGGAAATGGCCAGCTTGTCTTCTGCATCAGATACGACAATGAACTCCCATGGCTGTGAATTGCAGGATGAGGGCGCCTGCATACCTGCCTTCAGCAAGTTTTCAATTACCTCATCAGGAACTTTTTCATCCTTAAACTTACGCACACTATGCCTTTTGAAAATTAAACTCATTTAACCACCAAACAATTCTTCAATCTCTTGCCGGACATACGGATAATCGTTGACATCACTCAAAATATGAATCTGGTCCCCATACTTTATATGGAAATCCTCTGTAGGAATAATGTATTTGCCGTTTCGAATTACAGAAACCACAATAGCATTTTTTGGAAATGGAATGTCCTTAACCTTGAAGTTGATATAGTTACAGTCCAATGGAACCAGATATTCGCTCAGTACATGCTTTGAAGGTTTTTTGACAAATTCACGGTTTTTATTTACAAGCAATCTGTCATACAATGACTCATAAATAGGTTCATTTCCCAACAGTGTCGGAACAACATAAGCTATTAATGACACAATAATCATCGCAACAAGAGATTCTGTTGACCCACACATCTCTGCTATAAGCACAACACCTGTAATAGGGGATCTCACTGTAGCTGCGAAAAATCCTGCCATTGAGATTACTACAAACTTGTAAATCAGTGCCTGTTCAAAGCCAAATGTTGGAACAACAATTGATCCGAATACGGCTCCTATATATGCTCCCAATACCAAAATAGGTAGGAATATACCACCAGGTGCCCCTGATGAGAATGAAAACATTGAAAACAGGTATTTTAAAACCAGAAGCAAAACAAGTACTCCCAGTGAAGGCATTGCAATTCCAAGCATGTCCATCATGAAGTGTCCACCGTCACTTATCTCAGGAATAGTCAGTGCCACAACACCTGACACCACAAACACCAGTACGAATTTAAGCCAAGATGGGATTTTCAGGCTGTTTACAAGGTCACTTGATTTGATCATGCCTACATTGTAAACGTAACCCAAAAGGCCGATTACAACACCAAGAACAACCAAAAGCCAGTAGGATTCAAGAGGAATATTGTGGATTGGAAATGTCAGCACAGTTGATTGGCCGAATATTGCCTTTGATATAAAATCGGACACAATAGCGGACACCAATGCAATGAACACAAGTGTCTTATCGAATCCATGATTTATCTCTTCCAAAACGAACAGCACCCCTGCAAGAGGTGCATTAAATGCTGCAGTGATACCAACGGCAGAACCTACCAAAATCAACCTTAATTCATCTGTTTTAGAACCCTTAAAAAGTTTTGCAATTCCTTTTCCTGCCATACCACCAATCTGAACTGAGGGACCTTCAGGACCAAGAGAAAGACCACCAAGAGCAGTCAGGATTCCTGAAACGATTTTTGAAAATAAAACCTTTGCCCAATTGGCTTCCATGTGTCCTTTTACCTCTGCATATACCTGAGGTATTCCGCTTCCTGCAGAATCGACTTCCCATTTTGTTAGAAAATCTACCAAAAGACCCATAATTGCAAGAGCTATAAAAAATAGTATAATATACAATACGTTTCCATGTATTATAGTTAGATAATCTCTTAAAACATGTTCTGAGCCATTAAGTAAAAAACGGTACAGACATACCATCAATCCTGCAAATATACCTACCAATACTCCCTGAACGGTTAAACGGAAAATATATTTCGGATTTTCAGCCACAGATTTCAATGTTTTTTCAAGAGATTTCATTAATTAATATTTTATCTTAAATCATATAAGAAATTATCATAATTGTCAACAAAATATCTTATATTTTTTCGACCTTTTGTTGAGAAAGTGAAACCTTCCTCTTCAAGCTTTTTCTTTTGATATTCAATTCCTCCAGGATATTTTGGATTCAACTCCCCTTCCTTTTTTAGAGTTCTCCAAAATGGAATCCTATCCGTTTCACGTTCACAGCTTGCCCTTGCTACCAGAGATATGAAAATTCCCGCTGTCAATGGACAGGTAAATTCAGCACCATGCTTTTTTGCTAAAAATTCACGGATTTCCTTGATTGTTATTAATTTGCCATCAGGAATCTGAGACATTATATCATTATATTCCAAAGGAGGTGCAATCAGCATTTGGCTTCCTCCATAACGTTTAACTGATTTTTCATCTTCAACAGTCACGATTTTAGGCATATCCTTAGAGTCATGTAATTTTTCATTGAATGTTCTGCGAGCCATAATATCACAAAGTCAAAATTTGTAAAATGATATTGTGCAGATTCCTTTATATACTTATGTACTATTTTTTTCTATCAACAATCTTTTGCCTGCCGCCTGACTTGTTCCAGTACTTATTCAATTTTGACCGCAGTTCACACATATTTCAGCATCATCCCTGTTATGATAACAACAGGAATACTGTTGCTTTGACATTTATAATCACTAAAATATAATTTATTTTTACTAGAAAAAATAATTAATTGTTATTAAAAAAACTACAATTTAAAAATATTATTCAAAATATGAATAAAAATATAATATACTTGATAAAAATTATTAATTTGATTAATTTTTATTATAAAATAACAGTAAAATGGTTCTATTAGTGACTTACAATGAATTCTATACATTTATTATAGTATTAATATCAGATATATATTACAATGGATTCAAACTAGATTTCTAAAGCATTGAATCACTAACATTAAAAGGATGAATTTATGATAGATTTACTTACAATATTAACACAAATTGATGATTTTTTGTACTTTCCCGTACTGATTATCGTGATGGTGGCAGGAGGATTGTATTTTACATTTCGTACAAGAGGAGTTCAAATCAGATTGGCCATTGAATCTGTAAGACTCCTGTTGGAACCATCTGAAGACAACTCAGTATCCTCCCTGCAGGCGATGCTGGTATCCACCGCTTCAAGGGTAGGAACAGGAAACATTATCGGAGTATCAACTGCAATATGCCTTGGTGGTCCTGGAGCATGTTTCTGGATGTGGCTCATGTGTATTATCGGCGCATCTTCCGCATTCATGGAAAGTACCCTAGCACAGATATATAAAAGAAAAGATTCCGAAGGCCATGCTTACGGTGGTCCGGCATATTATATTGAAAAAGGACTGAAACAACATAAGATAGCAATTCTATTCTGCATATGTCTTATTGCAACATATGCACTTGGATTCAATCTTTTATGTTCATACAACCTGCAGTCAACATTCATGGATTACTCATTCTATAATCCTGCAACAACCCCCCTAATCATAGGGGCAATTCTTGCAATCATATCAGGATACTGTCTAATGGGCGGAGGAAATAGAATAATCAAAGTTACCAGTACCATAGTGCCAATTATGGGAGTTTCATACGTTATTGTAGCACTGATTGTAATATTATTCAATTATCAGAACGTGCCTGCAATGTTTGTATTAATCTTCCAGGATGCATTTGACTTCAAATCCATAGCCGGAGGAGTTCTTGGATCATGTCTCGTTTACGGAATTAAAAGAGGATTATATTCAAATGAGGCAGGTGTAGGTTCAGCACCAAACGCTTCAGCTTCCGCTAAAGTATCTCACCCTGCAAAACAAGGTTTAGTACAGACATTATCCGTTTACATAGACACATTAATTTTATGTACCGCCACAGCACTCATGTGCTTGTCAACCGGAGTTGCAAGAGACGCAGCAGTTTCAGGCGCACCATATGTGCAAAATGCAATCTCAACAGTTTTCGGAACTGCAGGACCAATCTTCATCACAGTGGCAATGGTATTGTTTGCGTTCACAACACTGCTTGGAAACATCTTCTATGTTGATAACGCTCTGGCTTTCATGAATAACGAGAAAAAGCCTTCAGAAAGATTCATGAAAATATTCTATCTTGCATGTATAGTAGTCATTTTCGTAGGTGCAATCATCCCTATGGATGCCGCATGGGCAATGGCAGACATCACCATGGGATGCATGACATTAATAAACATTCCTACATGTATGATTCTAGGTAAACATGCAATAGATTGTCTTAAGGATTATGAAACACAGAAAAGGGCAGGAAAAGATCCTGTCTTTAATGCAAGTTCAATCAGCATCAAACAAGAAGACCTTGATTTCTGGAAATGAATATTTCATTTTCCAGATGTCTTTTTTAGCCTCACCATTAACTAATCTTCACCATCATCCATATCCAAATCCGGATTGAAACCACAATTTCTACAAAAAAGTTCATTATCTTCAATTAGAGTTCCGCAAACAGGACATCTTTCCATTTGAATTCCTCATTTAATATCAAAATAGTTCTAGTTGGAGCTTCTCCAGGTGTTTCCGCATTTAGCACAGCGAATGAAATTGGTTGGTGCTTCATCAGCTGACCTTGTCTGTACTGTCCACCAGTAACCTTTTGTTCCCCCACATTTGTAACATGTAATTTTTGTTGTCGGAAGTGCAACGTTATTGTTGTCTGTGACTATTACTTTTGCTTCGGGATTTTTATCTCCTTCCATAGTGTACTGCTCTTCAATATCATCATTTGTTAATGATTTTTCATAGCCACATCTACATTTAATCTTGCCTTTTTTAGGCATCAGCATCTTACCACAATCAGGACAGAATTCCATATTATTAAACACCATTAAAAATTAATAAGTATTGATTTTATCAAAGCTACTTTCAAAATACAAATAGGTACAATAATAGATTTTCACCTATATTCCATATAGTCGTTTACTTCTTCTGTAAATCACGAAATTGAATATCAGCATGACGACTGCAAAGAGTGTCAAATAGAACTCCTTGGACAATACGATGTTAAACATTGTACCGTTATAGTTCATAGCCATCTGTTCAGCTGCAGGAAATGCATTTGGTCCGAACAGGAACGGAATTATCAATACAAACACCAGGTCAAATATGATTATATATGCTATCACAATCAAAAACCTGTAAAAATTGTTGGGTATTCCCCTAGCTTCAACCAGGTTATTAACCCCATAGACCACCAGGAAGTATAATCCGAAGAGATTGCCCAGATACATTCCTCCCTTAAGGCCAAAAGCATATAAAATATCGCAGGTAACAATGGCAATTATCATTGAAGATATGAAATTCAATATCAAAACCCTATAAACATTGCTCCCCACCATACAAATCACCAAAAATATAGTATTATATTAACCTTTAGAACATATAAAAGTTGCACAAAAAATGATATGAATTTAAAAAAAATAGTAAAAGAAAATTAACATTTAGAACATGTGAAAGCTGCACAAAAAATATGAATTTAAAAAAAAAGTTTAAAAAAAAAGTTTTGATGTGAAAGGACTATCCTTCCACCATTATCAGTTTACCCGTCGCAGGGTCTTTATAGACCTTACCCATCTCAGTATACCCTTGACCTGAGCTGTTTGAAGTGTCTGGAGTTTCATTAAGCTGCTGGCCTTGGTCTACTTCAGTCATGGTTTGTTGCTGCATTTGTTCCTGAATATTCTGGTTTGGATCAATCATCGCCTGCATGTTCCAGCTTATGATAACAAAAACTAAAAATCCAACAGCAATAACAAGCATTGCATCCACCAAGTTGGATGTACCCGCCATTGGGTCTTCTTCAACACGTTTAGACCTTCGTCTACCTTGCTTTCGTACCATAAAATCACTATCTATTCATTCTATCAAGAACTGCATCTATCAAAGCATCCAAATCAGATAAATATCTGTCATACCATCCTGATCTGATTTTACCAATAACATAACATAATGCACCTGAACCGATACCCACAATTGTAGTGTTAAATGCAACAGTCAGAGAGCTTGCAAGAGTATTGATGTCCCCTGCACCCAATGCCGCAAGACCAGGACCCATAGGAATCAGTGTACCCATTAACCCTAATGTAGGTCCGATACGTGTAATGATATCGGTCTTTTGCAAATTGCTCATGGTTTTTTCTTCTTCAAATTCGAACAATTTACGAGCCAATGCTTCACGAGAATCTTTACCTAATGAATCTGAAGATGCAATTTCAGTTAAAACCTTTTTTTGAGCTTTTGGTATTTTTGCACTGGAAATTACATTCAGTAGTTTCTCTTGAGATTCAGCGGCATTAATCTGATAAATCAAATCCCTGATAGCTCCTACAGGAACTTTTTTTCGTGAAGTGTATTCCGCAATCAATCCACCCAAAGAGATGATGGATATTATTACGATAATAAGTAAAATTACAAGAACAGGAATTGTCAAACTTTGTGATATAACATCCAAAGAACCTGTTAAAAATTCTCCACCCGGAATATTTAAAGCCATATTTATTTCACCTAAACATTTATTCTAGAATATTTCTGCCTCTTTTTGTTAAAACCATACCTCCGACAATCAGAATGGCAAATGCCAAGATTATCATAAGTATGTCTTGAGGAGAACCAAGAGATATTGGACTCATTGTTTTGGTCAGGGCTCCTGCAATGTTTGGAATTACAATAGCTGAAAGCAGGAAGTATGCACCAAGCAAAAGCATGAAATTGCCTAAAACAACAGGATAAGGTTTTGAAATGAACCTTATGATAGTATTTGATGCAAGATAAGTTACAATCATAACTCCAACCAGCGCAGCTGCAGCATACCAACTTAAATTAAGTGAACTGACACCAATTGTCGGTGCAACAACAAGAACGCTTGCAATGATAGAACCAAAACAACATGGACAAGGAGCAATAATAGCTAGAGAAGTAGCAGTAGATGTATTTTTATCGTGTATTTTCCATTCTCTTATTGTAAATAAACCTGCAATAATCATGATTGATGCCATGATGATGTAAAATATTGTATTATAACCGTAAATTGCCTGAATCAACTGATCAGCATACAATGAAGCAATAGCAGAAATTACTATTACCCCTCCACCATAAGCAATACAGATTATAGCAAATAACTTTTTAGACAAGTTGGCCAAACCTGATGCAAGCCCTATCTTTATTCCAAAAACAAGGACTGACGCAAATATACCGACTTGCCATAAAACACTCATCATATCCATATTAATTTCTCCATTCAAATTAAATTTAATAATTTACAATTTATTATTACTTTAATAAAGTATATAAATTTTACAAGATGCCGATGAGAAAACAAACTAACATCACTATTAATATTTAGCAATCATATTTAAAAAAGATTAACATTTATAGTGATTGAGAAAAATATATTATAATATTAAATTAAAAAATGAGGCAAAATATGTTTTGGAATGAAGAAATTGAAACTATGCCAAGGCAAGACCTTGAAGAATTACAGTTAAAGAAACTTCAGGCTACTGTAAAAAGAGCATTTGACAAGATTCCTTATTACAATAAAAAATATACAGAAGCTGAAGTATTTCCTGAAGATATAGAAACTTTAAAAGACATTGAAAAACTCCCATTCATCACAAAGGATGACCTTAGGGAAAGTTATCCCTTCGGACTTTTTGCAGTCGACATAAAAGAAATCAAAGAGCTCCATTCATCATCAGGTACCACAGGAAAACCGGTTGTGTCAGGTTACACCGAAAAGGACCTGGACACATGGGCAGAAACAATCGCACGTGGACTCACCATGATGGGCATTGGTGAAGACGACATTTTGCAAAACACACACGGATATGGAATGTTTACCGGAGGTTTCGGAGTTCACTACGGCTCACACAAGGTAGGGGCCGCAATCATTCCTATTTCAACCGGACAGACTAGAAGGCAAATTGAAATCATGCAGGACTTCGGCACAACCGGACTGATTTTTACACCATCATACGGAATCCACTTAGGAGAAGTTGCTCTTGAAGACGGAATTGATCCAAAAAGCCTCGGAATCAAGGCAATTGGATTTGGAGCTGAAGGATGGACTGAGGAAATCAGGCAAAGAGTAGAAGAAATCTTCGGAACCAAAGCATATAACATTTATGGATTGACAGAACTTATGGGCCCCGGTGTGGGAATAGAGTGTGGTGCACAGAAAGGATTGCACATTGCAGAAGACATCTACTATCCTGAAATCATCAATCCAAATACACAACAGGTTTTAGGTGAAAACCAACCCGGAGAACTGGTATTGACCAATCTTGAAAGGGAAGGGATGCCAGTCATCAGATTCAGAACTAAAGACCTGACCAAAATCACCTACGAAAAATGTGAATGTGGAAGAACCCATGCAAGAATGAGCAGAATAACAGGCAGATCAGACGACATGATTAAAGTCAAAGGAGTGGCTATTTTCCCATCACAAATCGAAAAGGCATTGCTTAAAGTCGGTGATGCAGAGCCTCATTACATGATTATAGTTACAAGACCTGGAACACTTGATGAAATCGAAGTAAAAGTGGAAGCGTCCCATGAGATTTTCTTCGATGGAATCAAAGAGATGATGAGTGTCCAGGAAAAAATCGGAAAATCAATAGAAAACGAAACAGGAATCAGGGTAAAAGTTACTCTAGTAGAACCGAAAACATTACCAAGATTTGAAGGAAAAGCAAAAAGAGTAATAGACAAAAGGAATTTACATTAGGTGAGAAAATGAAAATCAAACAGTTATCCATATTTTTACAGAACAGAATGGGCAGCCTGGCAAAACCACTGGAAGTTTTGACCGTTGCAGATGTCAATATCCGTGCAATGTGCATGGCGGACACTTCCGAATTCGGCATCTTAAGATTAGTGGTTGATGACCCTGAAAAAGGAAAGGAAGCACTTGAAGAAAACAATTTCCTTGTAAAAATTACAGAAATCATCGGTGTTGAAATGAATGACAGTCCTGGCGGTTTGACTGCAGTGCTTGACATCATCAAAGACAATCTGATTGATTTGGAATACCTTTATGCATTTACACACGATAAGGCTGACAAAGCTATTTTATTATTGCATTCAGATGACATCGATAATCTAATCGACGTTTTAACAAAAAACAATATCCCAATTGTTTCTGCTGATGAAGTTTACAATTTATAAAACTTCACCATTTTTCTTTTTTTCTTTATATTCAACACTCTTATTTTTACCTATATCATTCACAAAATGTTAAAACTTTACATATTGTGATTAATTATATAAAAACATGCAGTGGATTCGAAATTTAAACACTTGGGAAGTTGGATTTAATCTAACTTCCAAAAAATAATTTTAAATTAAAAAAAAAAAGTAAAATGAAAATACTATTTTTCAATAGTAAATCCATGATTTTGCGCTTTGGTGACAAATACTGTTCCCTTGTCCCCAATAATCTCTTTTGTTTTTTCTACAATATCTGCATTGGATTCATCAAATACTGTATATAATACCGGACCGAATGATGAAATACCTACACCATAAGCTCCAGCTTCTTCAATAGCTTTCATTGTAGGCAAGTAACTGTCATCAAGTGAATGTTCAAGCTTGTTGAAACCAACCTTTTGAAGTTCACTTACAGCCCAACCGAAGTTTTTGATATCCTTTTCTAGCATGAACGGAACAAGATTCATTAAAATCAAGTGAGATACCTGTTCAACTTCTTCTTTTGTAATAGTGCAATATTTCTGTAAGACATCAACCTCGTCATCACCCTCAACATGCTTTTCAATGTGAGGAATAGCTATTAATATATTCCATTCTTCAGGAAAATCATATCTTGCAATCAATGTTGCAGGTTTTGCCTGTGATGCGCCGGAAGGCAAGAATAAAGGTTTTTCCTCTTTGCTGTGTCCGCCATCCAGGATAAATCCTCCCAAATCGTGAGTGTATGTTCCTATTCCTGAGGTTCCACCCCTTCCAACTATGCTACTTAATTCACGACTTTCTATTTCGATGCCCATTGTTTCTGTAATCAAATGGGCTGTTGAAACTGCAATCTGAGTTCCACTTCCAAAACCGGAGTGTGGAGGATATGTGTTATGAACGATAAACTTAAAACCAGAATCAATATTGAAATGTTCAATTGTTCTTTTAGCGGCATCAGGAATCTTTTCTCTACATTCCTCGATAGCTTCGCTGTCTGTTACTGTTTCAGCAAATTCAAGTTCAATTCCACTTTCAATTTGCTCTACTTCTAATACAAATTGTGGATCAGCTAATGCTAGACCAATTCCACCATCGACTCTTCTATATGACCCGTTCAAGTCAATAAGGGACATATGTATTCTTGAAGGTGCTCTGATAATCAATTTTTTCACATCCTATATTATAATATCTTTTATATATTTGTATATAAACTATAATAAAGGTTTTCATTAACTTTAAAATCAGAGTAGCTAAAACAGATTGTCAACAACATCTATTAGCTTCTCAGCAAGAGACAATGTAAAATCAAATTTCTCATAGGAATAGCACTCATAAACCAGTGTTGCAATTCCTGCCTTTGCAGTGGGTTCCGTTATATATGCAGGACTTGTTCTGAATTCAGGAGCATAATATACAATCTCGTCGATTGCATCAATTATTTCATTCATGTATTTCGAGGATTTTTCATCAAACCCAGGAGCGAAAAGGAAATTGGTTATCTTATACTCTCCAGGACCCATTGAACCACGGTTTGAGTGAATGTCTAAAAACAGATCATATTTTTTGTTAATTATATCATCTTTGATGAATTCCTGAGCAAGCAGCTGTCCTTCAAGGCGTCCTTCAGTTTCTGAGGTTTTATCATTGACGTTGATGTTATACAGATAATAACAGCATTTCAAATCGTTTTTATTTGTCAATACGTCAAACAATGCCCTGTGGGATTTGCTTTCCAAAGGATGCATTCCAATAACATAAGCTATTTTTATATCAGAGTTTAAATCACCGAAAGGACCATGAATATGGACGCTTCCAAGTTCATTTTCATCAATCAGGCGAGCATCATATTCAGTTGAGTCGACTTGGGCCGCATCTGTGGGGCCATCAGGATAATTCATCTAAACACCCAAAAAAATAAGTTTAGACTAGATAAAATCTAGTCTTCGGAAGGTGCACGTGCACCTAATTCTTTGTTTAATTCGTACATCAATCTGTTGTCGCCGTCAGCGAATTTGATTTTTGCAACGAGTTCCATAGCGTTTTCTTCTTCTTCGACTTGTTCTTCGACAAACCATTGCAGGAAGTTGTTGGTTGCATGGTCTTTTTCTTCGATAGCAAGGTCAACTAAATCATTGATTAAACCTGATACCTTTTTTTCGTGTTCGAGTACGTGTTCGAATGCTGCAACAGGGGAGTCCCATTCGGTTTGAGGTCCTTCGATAGCAGATAATGTTACGGAAGCTCCTCTTCTGATGATGTAGTCATAGAATTTCATTCCGTGTTCAAGTTCTTCTTCTGCTTGTACTCTCATCCATCCTGCAAATCCTGCAAGGTCTTCATCTTCAAAGTAAGCAGCCATGGATAAATATAAATATCCTGAGTAAATTTCAGCGTTTAATTGAGCATTTAATGCTTTTTCCATATTTTCTGATACCATTATATCACCATTGTAATTTTTGTAATTAGTCAGATATATATTTTTAAATTTCATCACCTAACAAAAAGTCAATGATATTCAAATGCCTAACCCCTTTTTGGGAAAAGTCATATCTATCTGTGGTGATGATGTATGTTTCATATTTATCTGGAATTTTGAAAAAAGGCGTAAATTCTCTTTTAATTGTATCATCAGAAGATAAAAGATATGAAACCTGAATATAGATATATTTTCCTGCTTTTTCACATACAAAATCAATTTCTTTTGGTTTTCCATCTTCTTCATTTTTTTCATCCAATTTGCCCACAGTAACATTGTATCCTCTTCTTAAAAGTTCAACATATACAATATTTTCCAATACTCTAGGTATCTTTTTAGCACTTCTTTCAACCAGAACATTATGAAAACCATGATCCATCAAATAATACTTTTCGTATATGGTCATTACCTTTTTTCCTTTGAAATCAAAACGACGGCATTTTGAGAAGAAAAAAGTTTGTTGCAAGTAATTATTATATTTTAATAGGGTATCCTGAGTTGTGTTGATGTTATTCCCTTTTAAATAATTTTTAATGCTTTTAGATGAAAATGTTTCACCTATATTGCCAACCATATATTCAATGAATCTTTGCAATAAATCTATTTTTTTAATTTGAAAACGTGAGATTACATCATTCAATAATATTGAATCAAAAATGTCTTTCAAACCTTGAGTTTTCATTTGAGAACTTGATAAAGACAAAATTCCTGGCATTCCCCCATATTCAAAATAATCATCATACAAATCAGTTATTGTACTTTTTGTTAACTCTTTACCTTCAATTTGATTTTGATATTCCAAAAATTCTCTGAATGAGAATGGAAAAACATTGATTGTAATATATCTACCTGCCAAATATGTAGCTAACTCACCGGACAATAATTTTGAGTTAGAACCAGTTATATAGATATCACAGTCCAGAGACACCCGATATCCATTTATTGACTTTTCCCAATCAGAGACTTCCTGTATTTCATCAAAAAACAAATAGGTTCTACCTTCAGTATTTTTAACTTTCTCAAAAATTAGTTCATCTAGCTTATCGGAATCCTTGACATTACGATATTCAGGCAATTCAAATGATATGAATATTATATTTTCATTCTTTACACCCCTATTTTTAAGCTCATCAATAATATTGTACAACAAACTTGTTTTTCCTGAACGTCTTAAACCCAAATAGACCTTTACAAAATCAGTATCAACATATTCATCAAATTGTTCAATGTATGATTTTCGTTTAATTAAACTGCTTTGCATTTTTGCCACACCCAAATAGTAACCCTTTTTAATTAATCATTTTAGCAATAATTTAGTTATAGAATTTAAAAATATAAAAATCTATATGCCTATACTAAGATAGAATTTAAAAATATAAAAATCTATCTGCCTATACTAAGATAGAATTTAAAAATATAAAAATCTATCTGCCTATAATAAGATAGAATTTAAAAAAATGAAAAAACATTTTCAGATTATCAACAATTAATGTAGATTTAAAAACATATTAATCTATACCATTTGATTTAAATGAAAAAACATTTAATAAATGGTTTTTTCGATGCAATTTTACAAAACAAAGGCAATTTCTAAACTAAAGCAATAATTAAATACTAATCAAACAAATTATTAAACATGATTGAAAAGTCCATTTATGAAAACTACCAAATCGATTTCAGTGACACTATTGAACCTAAAGAAGATGACATTTTATTTATTTTTAATGAAAACAGAGAATTATATTTGGATGAAAATAAAAACTTGCCAAAATCATTGGATGATTTCAAACCTGATTTTTGCCTATTTATTGGAATTTACAACGACAAAAAGGCTTTTGTGATTAACGTTGAAACACAAGAAGAGTTCTATCCTCTTCAAGAAGTTTATGAATTCAACCATGACCTGTACCATATTGCAGGAAAAGCTGTTCTTGTGCGCGATTGGTATATATCACACAGGTTTTGCGGAAGATGTGGAGTTGAAACTCAATTAGATGAAAAGGACATGATGTTAAAATGCCCTTCTTGCGGCCAGGTGCACTATCCGCGCATCGCTCCTGCAATTATTGTGGCAGTGAGAAATGAAGACAAACTGCTCATGGCAAAACACAGCTACCACAAGACCCACAGGTATGCACTTGTTGCAGGTTTTGTTGAACCTGGCGAAAGCATAGAGGAAGCAGTTCACAGAGAAGTTCTTGAAGAAATAGGAATAAAAATCAAAAATCTGAAATACCAGAAAAGTCAGTCATGGCCGTTTCCAAACTCACTGATGCTTGCATTCACAGCAGAGTATGATTCCGGCGACATCAAGGTTGACGGCGATGAGATACTTAAGGCTAAATGGTTTAAAAAAGAAGAAATAGAAAGGTATGACTCTGACATCAGCATATCAGACTGGCTGATTCAGGATTTTATTGACAACTATTAGTATATCCAGTCACCTGAATCAAAATCTGGGTCAAAACCGCAATTTTCACAGTAAGGTTCATTATCAGCAAGTACTGAACCGCAATTTGGACATTCTTTCATTCTATCACTATCACTTAAAAAATTTATTACATTTTAAATATTTTAAAATTATAAATTAATTTATGCTTAATAAAAGATTTATTTTGACATTAATAATATTTTCTATTTTTCTCGCAGGTCTATCTGCAGCAAGTGCAGTAGACATCAACGAGACAAGTGATGAAAATCAGGTTATATCATTACCTACTGAAAAAGACAACATTGTTTCTCTAGACAGTAATGATGAAATATACGCAGATATGGGTTGTGAATATACAAAAAACGATTTGAAATGTGAATTCAAACAAACAGGAAATTATTACGGTGAAACAAAATTACAATTAAAGTTAACAAATACAACCACCCAAAAGGGAATTGAAAATAAGGCTGTGGAAATCTATTTGGACAATAAATTGATGAAAGAATACACCACCAATCAGAATGGTGTGATTAAAGCTAACTTTAAAAAAATGCCTGGAACATATTTCCTTCAAGCTAAACTAAAAGATACCGGCTTGACCATAGGAGTATTAGACGGAGTTAAAATTTCAGGAATCCCTACCAGTTTCGGGATTTCACAAACCGGAGCATACTATAAAGATGCAAAATTAAAATTCACACTTACAAATATCAACAACAAGCAGGGATTAGCAGGAGAGCAGATAGTCCTTAAATTTTCAAACGGCAAAAAAGTGACCGTAACAACCAACGCAAAAGGAGTTGCCACATATACAGTTCCATTCAAACCTGGAACATACAGTGTTACAGCTTCAACCGTTTCAAAATACATTAAAAAGAATACAGTGACTTTAAAAAAATTGACTATTGGAAAAACCTATTTGAAAACAACAGCAAAATCCATATCAACTGCACATAACTCCGGAAAAACATTAAACGTTAAAGTTACCAACTACTTCACAAAACATGCAATGAAAAACATAAAGGTAACTTTAAAAGTCTTTACAGGTAAAAAATCAAAAACAGTCAGTCTTAAAACTGACAGCAAAGGTATTGCAAAATATGACATCTCCAAATTGAGCGTCGGGTCTCATAAAATCAATATTAAAGTTGGAGAACAATACACAGACTACAATAAAAAAACAGTTACCGCTAAAATTTCCAAATCTTAAACAGTTACAAAAAAATTATTTAAGGAATGTATTCTACATTCCCCTTTTTATTATATTTAATGCTATCACACCAGCCTTCAACCTGGCCAAACCTTCTTTTAAAAGCTTCTGAGGGCAAGCAATGTTCATTCTCAGGAAATTGTCACCACACTTGCCGAAATCAATTCCTGCAGATAAAAACAATCCCTGATTTTCCCTTAAAAATCCTGATAACACTTCTGAAGGAACATTTAATGCTGAACAGTCCAGCCATAAAAGATATGTTGCATCGCAATCAACCAGTTTTACTACAGGCAATTCCTCGGCCAAATATTGCTTAACAATCTGCTTATTTTCATATAAAACTTCTTTAAGCTCTTCAAACCAGTCTTCAGACTCATCATAAGCCGCAATGACAGCAGTTGTTGCAAATACATTGCATGAATCCGAGTTGTCAATATGCATCTGAGTCTTGATTTTATCCAATAGCTCGGAATTTGTTGTGTGGACTATTGAGCTTTGAAAACCTGCAATGTTGAATGACTTTGAAGGGGACAGACATCTTATTACATTGTCCGCTGATTTAAACGGATTGTATTTGATTCCAGGATCTGTCAGGTCGCAGTGAATCTCATCAGATATGACAATAACATCATGCTTAACGGACAGTTCATGAATTTTGTCCAAATCCTCACGAGACCAGATTTTCCCTATCGGATTTTGAGGATTGCATAGAATCATCAAATCAACCTTTGACATCTTCTCATCCAAATCATCAAAATCAATTTTATATTCACCATTTTCATAAATAAGCTCATTTTCAAGTACTTTCCTGTTATTGTCTTCAACATAATAATAAAAGACATGATAAACCGGTGATTGAATCAGTATCTCATCACCAACATCAGTCAGACATCTGATCATAGAAGATATTGACGGCATCACTCCCATGGAATATGCCATATCTTGCCGTGACATTTTAAGGTCGTATCGTCTGTCCCACCAATTGATGTATGCATCAAAAAGTTCATCTGGAACGATTGTATATCCGTAAACGGGATGATTTGCTCTTTTTAAAATGGCTTCCTGAATTGCCGGAGCAACCATGAAATCCATATCAGCTACCCACATCGGAATATCATCATCAAAATAGTCCCATTTCACGGAATTTGTGCCATGT
Organism: Methanobrevibacter sp.; assembly: GCA_017473945.1. GTDB lineage: Archaea > Methanobacteriota > Methanobacteria > Methanobacteriales > Methanobacteriaceae > Methanocatella. The sequence continues at coordinate 25,126 of JAFUIW010000043.1, forward strand.
CTGTCAATGACTGTCTCAAAATCATATTTAGTATTTTTCATAGTGTATTCTTTCCTCATCAAATTTGTCCATGAACTTGTTTTCCCATCCGTCAGCAGGATAACCGATTGTGATTATACAATAAGGTTTTGTATCTGTTATATCGTCGATTCCGATGATTTTTCCTACTTTTTCCATTCTTTCTTCAGTAGGTGCAACTCCATTCCATAATGCGCCTAATCCAAGGTTTACCGCTTCAAGCAGCATGTTTTCTGCCGCTGCTCCCATGTCCTGCTGCCATACTGTTTTGTAAAATGCCTTTTCAATGTTTGAAACAAGAACAATTGCAACGGGAGCTTTTGTTACTCTAGGTTTGATTTCACCAAGTTTTTCTAAGGTTTCTCTGTTTTTGACTACAACAAACTCCCATGGCTCAGCCCCGAGTCTTGAACCTGGAGCCTGCATTCCCGCCTTTATGATTTTTAGGATATCTTCATCACTAACTTTCCTATCATCATATTGACGAATGCTTCTTCTTGTATTAATTATTTCTTCAAAATCAGACATATTTTTAAATAATTAATTAATCATATATAAAATTAGCTTATTTAACGGAGGTGAAAAAATGGACATTAACAAAGGCGCAGGAATATTATCCATAATCTTAGGGTTAATTTTCATATTGTTCCCTATGTTTTCAGCGGGATTAGTCTCAGTAATTGTCGGTTTGAGTTTACTGTTCTTCGGTATTTCATCAATATTCATGGGATTGAACATGAGGGATGGAATCAACAACACAAGCGGAAACATAATCCTTATCATCGGAATTATTGCAGTCATATTCGGATTCCTGTTTATATTCTATATTGATGCATTATCATTCTTGATAGGTATTCAATTCTATCTTGTAGGATTCATAATGATAATATTCGGTATTGCAGGAATATTTTCTAGAATAAACAGATTTTCCACATTTACATCAATTTTTGTGTTATTAATGGGAATAATCGCAATTGCTCTTGCAGCATTTGCAATGGACCAACCAGTATATATCGCAATTATCATTGGTGTTGTCTTAATCATAGAAGGAATTGTAATGCTTATAGATTAAGACTTGGTTAACGATTTTAAAAAAAAAAGAGAACTATAACAACCATCATTTGACCAATATACCCAATCATTAACCAAGCCGAGATTCGAATCTAGTTAATGATTGGATTTTATTTTTTAAAAATTTTTTTGAAGTGTGAAAAAGCAAATTTGCACACTTCCAAAGAATTTAAATATCTGATTCTTCAAATGAGCGGAAACCAATATTGTTTTCATCACAATACTCTTTGACATGGCCAAATATTTCAGAGATATCCTCATCGGAATATTCATTCTTGAAGTAATACAATACTGGTTGCGCATTGGTGTAAACAGTTAATATTAGATAATCATTGCCATATACACTGACATCCAAGGTATTGTATATCTGAATGGTTTTTATTATTTCTGATTTTGCCTTTCCGACAGGGGTTTCATTTCCAAATACCACCATATCAGTATTCTCATAGCTGTTTTGCAATTTGGCCATTTTGCCTTCATCAGTTAAGATATCATTTTCAGGCTCCATTTCACTTAGTTTTTCCTTAAAGAGTTTAGCATTGTGTAACTTTTCTTGAATTTCAGCCAATTCTTTTTCAAGTTCCTTTTCATCCTCAATTAATGAGTTTATGAATGCTTCAGAGCCGTTGTTGAATTCCTCATACATTTCAAGCACATCCCTTGGAGACAAGATTGAATGTTTTTTGAAAAACTCCTTGGTATGAGGTTTCACGCGTATGCTCAAAGGTTTCAGGTTTTCCTTTTTGGATTTGTGATCGAATATCTCCTCAGCAAATTCATTTCCTTTTTTGTGCAATGCTTCCATTCTCTCGGAAAACATTTTCTCAAAATCTTCACGGGACATATCATCAGGGAAATTAAATTCAAATTCACCCGGAGTGTATGCTCCCCCGAATCTTTCATTTCCGAATGTGAATCTTCTAGTTCTTTTTTGGTTTGTCATAATATCACTCCTCAAAGTGTATTACAAATTTGGTTTTTGTATACAAATAATTATTTAAAAGAAGTAGTATATAAATGTTTGTATTCATTTTTTAAATTTGTATACGTGAAAAATTTAAAAAAAATTAACTGCTCAAATCAGCAGCAATTTCAAAAATAGTATCCAGATCATTAGTTAACTGTTCCTCTTTGGTTTTAACAGTATCATCACCCATAGAGTAATCATTTTTTGAAATATTGGAAAAAGTATCGATTACAACTTTGCCATTGAGCATGTTCAGGATTTCCTCGGATTGTTTTAGGTGAGGTCTCACGGATTTTTCAAAGTAATCTATAGGATAGTTGATTGTATAGAACAAGCCCACATTGACCTTGCCCTTGAACTTGTTTCCAGTCTTATAGGATACAATGCAATAGATCAGTCTCTCAAGAAGTGCCATGTAATGACTTGAAGGGTTTGAGAAAAATATCGGTGCACCAATTAAAAGGCAATCCGATTCCAGTATTTTTTCAATCAATAGAGAAAGCTCATCTCTCCAGTAGCATTTGCAGGTCTCTTCATCCCTTTTGCATATCAGACAAATCCTGCATCCTGACAAGTCAAGCTTATACAAGTCAACATATTCCACATCAGAACCTACTGACTCGGCACCATTTTTTGCTGATTTCATCAGCTGCGAACATATTCCCTTTCTTTTGGGATCAGCATTGATTACAACAGTTTTCATTTGCTTAGCTCCGCACCAATCTCAAATGCCTTTTCCAGGTCTTTGGGGAATTGCAAAATCCATTGCTTTTCCTTCATCTCCTGTGAAAAGCCTGCCATATTGAATTTAGAATAGTCACTGACCTGAATTGTATCGCAGACCGGATAAGTTACTATTTCACCATGTAAAAACGAGAAGAGATATTCAGTTGTTGAAAGGCTGTCCTTCATTGCCTGTTCATAGAACTCCAACGGGGCGTTCATGGTGTAGAATATTCCCACATTGACCTTTCCGGTGAAATAGCTTGAACCATCATCATAAGACATTATGCAGAATATCAGTCTCTCAATCAATGCCCTGAATTCGCTTGTAGGCTGGCCGAAGTATATTGGTGAGCCTATCAAAAGGCAATCCGCATCAAGAATCTTTTCAATTACAGGAGTTAAATCATCTCTCCAGTAGCATTTTCCCTTTGTCTTTTCCTTTAGCTTGCATGCAAGACAGCTCCTGCATCCTTTGAAAACCAAATCATACAAATTGAAGTATTCCGTTTCAGCCCCCACTGATTCTGCACCCTTCTGGGCAGATTGCATAATTTCAGCAGTGTTCCATGTTTTTCTTGGACTTGCATTAATTACAATAGTTTTCATTTTGAAAGCTCCGCACCGATTTTAAATGCATTTTCCAAATCAATAGGGAAATGTTCCCTCTTGTATGCCTTTTTGGCATCGCCGTCAAAGGCAGACATTGCATATTTGGAATAGTCCTTTACCTGGACAGTGTTTAATACTGGATAAATTCTGACTTCACCGTTCAGCATGTTGAAGATATTTGCTGAAGATTCAATATAGTCCTTCATCATATTTTCATAATACTCCTTAGGAGCATTCATTGTATAAAACAGACCCACATTCAATTTGCCTTCATAATATGAACCGAAACCGTCATATGAAAGAACACAGAATATCAATCTTTCAATCAGTGCCCTGTAATGACTTGTCGGTTCGCCGAAATATATTGGAGAACCAATCAAAAGGCAATCCGCATCAAGGATTCTTTCTATTAGTGGAGACAACTCATCCTTCCAGTAGCATTTGCATCTCTCATTATCTGCTTTTTTACAAATCAGACAGCTCATACATCCATGTAAATCAAGTTTATATAAATCAATGTATTCGACTTCAGCACCTACAGATTCCGCACCCTTTGCAGCTTCCTTCATGATTTGTGCAGTGCAGAACTTTCTTCTCGGACTTGCATTTATTACAATTGTTTTCATTTAAATCCCCATATAACTAATTAATTAATTAATTATATTTGATTTAATGATTAAAAAAGTATTTGTTAATCTATTAAAAATATATTGCAAAAAAAGGCACTGTCTAATATTTTATGGGTTGATATGTATTGAAACAACTTAATACTAAATTTAACATAGTATAATACTAATTTAATCACTATTAATTATTTTTATTAAAAATAGATTATTGTTGTGAATTTGTTAGTGATTTAAACGAATATTTGCTCATTTTATTATAAATATTTTTTGGAAGAGTTAAAATTATCGAGCATCTCTTAAATTTAGTTAATCTACCTTAATA
>JAFUIW010000044.1 GCA_017473945.1 Methanobrevibacter sp.
AAAATATTTAATTTTTTTAAATGACATTATACTATTTCATATGCAATAATATATAAACAATTACAAAGAGCATTTGAAAAGTAACATTACAATTTTTATGAAAAGTACACCAAATATAAAATTAAAAACAAATAATAACAATAAATCAATATTTTTTAAAAATAAAAACACAAAAAGGTATTTTACACCCATACACCCAACAGTACAATTCATCCCCAACCTCAGAGAGATTGAGGTATTCTTGCATTTTTAAGATAAAATTGGGTGTGGGGTTAAGATTATCTGGCCCCTCACTAAAATTAACTCATTATAAAAAATTGATGTCAATGTGAAAAATTGATTTATCCCTATAAAATTGCAGTTATATCCAAGAAAAATAATATATATCAATCAAAAACAAAATTTGATGTGTAATGGGTCGGCAAAAATAAGATTCCATCGTAAGACCCATTACTTAAATCTTTTCTGCAAATCTAAAAAAAATGCAAGGATTTAAATCCCTACATTTTCTCCAAACACAAATCCCAAATCTCTTTGGATTTTTCATCCAAATCCAATAGGGAATTTGCTTTTTCAAAATAGTTATTAGCTTTTTTATACTCTTCCATTTCAAAATAGGCCAATGCCTTTCCTTTAAATGCTTCATATGATCCGTTATTTATTTTTAAAACTGAATTATAGACATCAATCGCATCTTCATACTCACCAGTTAACCGGTTTATATCAGCAATTCCCAATCTTGCTTGCCAGTAATCACCGTCAACAGCCAATGCGTTGATAAACTCTTCAGTAGCATCATCATAGCTTTTTAGATTTACCAAAGCACAACCCTTAAGATAGTATGCCTCAACATTTGATTTGTCAATGTCAGTTGCCTTGTCACACAATTCAATGACTCTGGCGTTAGACCTGTAGGAATCTCCTTTTTCAAGTTTCCTTCTTGCTTTTCTGATATAGACCTCATCACGATTCAGATATGCCTTTGTATTTTTGGAAAATTCCTTAACGTCATCCGGAAGGTCATCCTTATTGATTACCTGATCTTTGAATTGGGAAATCTCATCAACTACATCATCAATTTGACTAATGGCATCTTCACTGAACTCCTGCAAATCCATCTCATCAATTCTCTGCTTGAATTCAGTTGAATCCAATTCTTCCAATATTTGTGTTGCCTCATCCTTTAAAAAATCAATACTGTCTGAAATATTCTGCAACAAACTGGATTCGAAGTAAACCCTGTCTGTTTTTCTTTGGTTAACATCAATGTCTTCCCAATCATTTTTCTTCACAATATCAACTCCAAATATGAATTAATTAGTAATTATTGAAAGAAGTATTTAAATGTTATCATACCAGAATATTGATTAAACTCAGTAAAAATAACATTAACCTCTAAACATTCAATCAAATAATAAAATTAAGCTTTATTATTAATTTTTAAATGAAATAGAACCAAAACTATTTGTATTTAAAAAATAAAGTATTAGTATGACACCAAAAGATATTTTGAAAAACTATCACTATGAGAAACTCACTTCAAAACATGACTTAAGCAACTTTACATGCGGAGTCGATGATTTGGATGAATTTTTGAAGTGTGATGCACTAGACCAGCAGAACCAGAACCTGAATGTCACCTATTTGGCTGTTCATAAAAATGAAATACTGGGATATGTCTCCATTTCAGCAGACAAAATAGAATGTAAAAAAATCAACAAAAAAATTGAAGTCAAATATCCATTTTATCCCTCCGTGAAAATATGTCGATTAGCAGTGAATCAAAAGTACAAAGGAATTGGGCTTGGAAACGAAATATTGGCATCAATTTGCGGATTGATTAAAAACTTATCAAAAGAATTAGGCGTAAAATTCATTACCGTTGATGCATATCTCAATGCATATGAATTCTATAAGAAAAACTCATTTACACCAAAACGAATTCACAATATTAAAAAATTAGAAAGAAAAGCAAAACGAAATGAAACAACATCCATCTTCATGTATAAAAGCATTAAAAAGATTAAAATTTCCTAGATTAAAGTCTAGGAATTTTTTTTGCTTTTTTAACACGTTCATTAAATTCTTTTTCTTTTTTGGTTAATGGTCTTTTCATATAATTTATTAAATCTATTACGTCTTCACCCTCCAAAACTGGAGTGGATGCAATTGGTTTTGCCATCGTATCACCTAAATATATTATGTAATCCTCCATTAATATAATTATCTGATTAATGAGAGCAATTTTACAATTTAAAGGCAATTTTGAAGTTATTTTTTTAAAATTATGAAAAATGAATTTTTTTAAATAGGAATCCGTACATGTAAACAAAATAATCATTGCCATTTTTTCAAGAATTCAAAATTCTGAAAGCAAGGAATCATTAAAATTAATAACATGTGAGAAAATATTGAAATAAATCATCGAATTTTTAAAATAAAAAAAGAAAAAATAGAGGATGAAACTCTATTTTTTGATTGTAATTAAACTCTTAGCACTGACAGTGTATTTTGAGTTACCGGAGGATAATACAACTTTGTGTTTACCAACTTTAAGGGATTTGGTGTTTAACTGAGCAACACCTTTCTTGTTGGTTTTAATAGTTACAGATTTGTATTTTTTACCAGTGTATACTTTTACTTTAATTTTAAGGTTTTTAACTACTTTTTTGGTTGCTTTGTTTTTGACTGTTACTTTAAAGTATTTGGTCTTTTTAAGCTTTGCAGTTACTTTTGGTGCTTTAACAGTTGTTTTTGCCTTAGCTACCTTAATTGTTGATGTTGTTTTTTGAACATCATATACCATGTTTGCTGAAGTGATTTCTACTTTATGTGTGCCGATAGCTAATTTTGAAGCATCTTTAAAGCTTGCAACACCTTTTGAATTGGTTGCTGCATAATATGTTTTGGAATTTTTGCCTGTAAATACTTTCAAAGTGAGATAAAGATCTTTTACAGGTTTTTTATCAGCACCCAAAACAGTTACAGTGAACGCTTTTCCAGAATCATATGTAGTTGACAATGCCTTTGCAGTTACAGCTGTTTTGATAGGTGCTTTTTCGGAAGTAACAATCATTTGCTGTAAAGCCAAAATTGTTGAGCCTGTTGCGACAAATGAAATGTCATTTGATTCCTTGACAATGTCAGTTACATTTAACAGGTACAAATCAGAAGTCTTACTTGTTCCGTTCCAGACATTTTCAAATGTAATGCCGTTGAAGATGATGTTACCTTCGCCAGATTGTGCTCCTGATGCAAATACATAAAGTGCGGCATCAATGATATCCACGGATGTGACATTGATTTGTGAGTTTGCAACAACGCTTCTTCCTGCATTGTTGTTGGAGTTTGCAAGTAAATCTGCACCGTTAATAAGGTATGCATGATATATTAGGTCACTGTCTGCAGAGTCATATGCATAAATTAAAGTGCTTGGATATATTGTAGGAGTAGGATTGATTTTGGATAATTCAAAAGTGTTGTTTCCGTCTGCAATCAAATCGCTTACATCATATACTAAAACTCCATATCCGTATTTGCCGTAGCTTCCAAGATTGGACTGGTCCCTGTAGAATGCTAAAGGTGTGAGAGTTACATTGTTGAAGCTTACATTGAACATTGTATCATTTTCAATGTATGTTTTTCCATTGAACCAGTTATAAGGAACATATAATAATCCTTTTACAATTGAAGAACTATTATCAAGGTTAACAGTCCATATTTCAGTAGTGCCTGTTGCACCGCTTTTATAGGAGTCTTCGTACTTAGTATCAACTACTATGCCTCCAGTGAATTTGATATCAATTACCTCATCAAATCCGCCAGCAGGATAAGCCATGTCTTTACCTAAATTACCGTTGTATAAAACAGGAACTGTCTTGTTTGCACTTACAACAGCAATACCGTTCAAATTAAGTTTTACTGCATAAACCACATTTGTATTGTTTGCACCGTTGACAGTTGTTTCGTCAATTTCCCTGATAGTTGAATCAGTCAATAAGATAGTAGTTGTATTTTCACCGTCAAGGTCTATTTCACTACTGTTTACGATATTTCCATCAGCCCAAAGCTCAATTAGATATTTACCTGCCTTGTTTGAGTTAACATTAACTGTAATAGTATTGTTTGTTCCAGCATAACAGGTATTTGCATATTCTGTAGCTAGAGATATATCAGCCATAATTTGAGATTTTACTTTTAAAATTGATAAAACATTTTTTAAGGAAGCATATGAACTTGTTCCAGCATTTATTGATACAAATTCAGTGTCATTGCCTTCACTAATTTTATCGGTTACATCCCAGTAGTTATATTGATAGTAATTGCCTGCACTGTGGTTTTTAGCATCACCAATCAATTCATCATTGATTTTAAAGCTTCCGTCAGCACTTGAAAGAGCCACATTGATTAAATCAGCAGAATATATGTTGGTCAAATCTTTTGTGGCAAAATTGGTTGTGATGTTGGTTTTAGTCCACTTTTGAGTAGCATCAACCCAATAGTTGATTACATCATTGTCACCGTCATCATATGCCAAAACGAGTGCAATCAGTTTAATTCTGCCGTCAAATGTCTTATGTTCCATTTGGAATGTGTCAACCTTAAGCACTATTGAAGAACCGTTCAAACCTTTCAGGGAATCAGTTATGTCATAATGCATTTGATAGTCTGAGTAACATTTGTCAGTGTGATTGTTTACTGGATAAATGGTTCCGTCTGTTGTTCCGTCTTCTATCCACAATTCTTCACTAGCTATTTGATTTTCACCATTTACGGTTTTTAAACTAACATTTGCGTTAGCTCCGTGAGTGTTTTTAGCGCTTCCACCATAGACATTAACATATACATCTGCACTTTTGATGTCCTTTGCATCTGCAGGTATGTCATATGTAAGGTTTCCGCTTGTTGTCCATGGATTTGCGGTTGCCACATCAACATCCCCTGATACTTCACCAGAGCTTGTTGTCTGCATATCATCCGCACATACAGCACTAAGGGAGAAAACCATCATGAAAATCAAAACAGATAAAAAAATAAATGATTTACTTTTCATAATATCCCATAAATTAATTCTAAGGAATTATACTAATTAAAATATAATATCCTCACTTTAAATGAAGTAGTAATACTGATATAAAGATTATCTTATTACCATATTAGAAATAACGCTTGAAAAGTAATACTTTTGCCCAAAAGTAATACTAAATAAAGAAAAAATTAAAAAAAGTAATAAAAAATAGAATTGATGAAAATTAAAAAGTAATACTTTGTAAAAAATATATATTATCCGTTCACCTCAACTACAACTGAAAATTACAAACTAAAAACAATATTTATATTGACTTATTTTTAATAAATACACATTAATAATGACCTATACTCATATCAAAGAATTTATATAGTTTTAAATTAAATATAAAACCTAAATAATTAATTAAAATTAAATTTAATAAAAAATTTGAGGATAGATATTTATGATTGCAGAAGAGATTAGACCAGTACATGACGCAATGGACAAGTCATTTAGATTTGCCGGAGATCAATGGAGCCAAGATTTCCACATGACCCTAGAACTGCCAGGAATTTTCAAAGAACTACTACAAAATGATACAGTTAAAGACCCAAAAACAGGAATGAGAATGGATTTGCTGGAACTGGTGGAACTTGAAGGAGGAATAGAAATTTTAATTAACATTGAACACCAATCCACAGTATTGGACACCGTTAAAATTAAAATAATCGACAGATACAAAAACCACTCAAAATGCAAGCACAAACTCCCTTTACTTTCAGTCATAGTCAGTCCATTTCCAAAAGAACAACACGAAAACGAATATCATTCAACAGAATCAGACATACTCAAACCAATCTTCATAACCATCGATGAAAAAGAAATTAAAAAAAGATTAAATATACTCAAAAACAATATACAAAATAAGAACATAGAAAACCGCATTGTTTTAAACATAGCCATAATATCCATATTTGTACTTGAAAACAAATATGAAATTCTAAAAGAATTATGCAAAATACTCAAAGAAGCTAAAGGAATAACAGGAAAAATTAAAAACGATATGACAAAAATTTTAGAAGAAATGATTAAATACAAATTAAAAGACAATGAAAATCAAGTTATGGAGTTGTTAAATATGTTAAAAGAAGAAAGGGAAACTGCCAGGAGAGGAATGAAAATTTGGTATGAAGAAGAATTTGAAAAAATTGAACTTCAACACCAAAATGAAATCCGATTAAAAGATAGTGAAATTAACTTAAACAAAGCGCAATTCCAAAAACAATTAGCAGAAAAAGAAAATGAACTTGTAGAAAAAGAAAATGAACTAGCAGAATTGCGAGCAAAACTCAAATCAAATGGAATTACATGAATCCATTAATAGATTAGTTTAAAACACCACAACCCTATTGAAAATGAAATTAAACATCTCCAGCTTGATTTAAGTTGGAGAATTCTAAATTTCACTATGATTAAAAAGTATCAGTAGGAGAAGTTTAACCTTCAACCATTATCAGTTTTCCCGTCGATGGATCCTTATACACCTTACCCATTTCCATATAACCCTGACCTGAGCTTTCGGAAGATTCTGGAGTGTCATTCAACTCTTGGCCTTCAGTCACTTCAGTTATGTTTGCATGTGATTCCTGAACGGCCTGTGACTGCTCATGGGAGGTGTCCTGAAAGACCACACTCTGCATATTCCAGCTGATTACAACAAATATCAAAAAACCAACTGCAATTACAAGCATTGCATCAACTAGATTTGAGGTTCCGGCCATCGGGTCCTCTTCGCCTTCGGAAAATCTTTTCTTGCACTTTCGCCTGACCATAATGAAAACTCCTAATTACTGTTTCAATTTATCAAGCAATGCATCACATAATGCATCCAGGTTTGATAAATCTTCCTCATACCATCTGCGCCTTATTTTAGACACAAAATAACCGACAGCACCTGCACCGATACCTACAACGGTTGTGTCAAATGCAACAATGATTGCATTTGCTAAAGTATTTACATCACCTGCACCCAATGCAGCAAGACCCGGACCCATTGGAATCAAAGTACCCATAAGACCCAATGTTGGTCCGATACGAGTAACAATATCGGTTCTCTCAATGGTTTTTCCAAGTTTTGTCTCTTCAAACTCAATCAATTTTCTTGCCAAGGTTTCACGAGTATCCTCAGTCAAGGAATCTGCACGCAATACCTTCACTAAAATGACCTTCTGATTTTCATAAAGCCTAGCGTTTTTGATTACATTCATCAGCTCATCACGGGAGGTAGCTTTTGAGATGGAATAGATTAATTTCTCCAAAGCGTCCGGAGTTACCTTTTTTCTTGAGGTATACTCTGCTATAAGGCTACCCAATGTAACTATTGCAAAAAATGCAAAGATTACCAGAAATATAATTACAGGAATCTGCAGACTCTGCGCAATCATGTTTAGACCGGAAGTTAAAATTTCACTTCCTGGAACTGTTGTCACCATATTTAATCACCATTAATCTAAATAACTATTGTTTTTAAAGTAAAATCCGCCTAAAAACATCATCAACAACATTAAACCTAAAACCGCAAGAATATATTCAGGAGATTGGATGGATATTGCATCCATCGGATTTTGAATCAGTGCAGTGATATTAGGCAGGAACAATGCAGATAACAGGAAATAAATTCCCAAAAAGAACATGAAATTTCCCAAAACTATTGGATAAGGCTTTTTAATGAATTGAACAAGGTAATTTGAAGCGAAGTAAGTTAAAATGATTGTCAAAACCAATGCGGCAGCTACAATAAGGCTTAAATTCATAAGACCTAAACCTACAGTAGGTGCAACCAGCATGATGCTCACAATAATTGAACCGAAACAGCACGGACATGGAGCTACAACAGCCATGCATGTTGCTGCAGTGGTGTTTTTTTCAAAAACCTTGTATTCACGGATTGTGAATATTCCGGCAAGAATCATTATGACTGCCATTATCAAAAAGAATTCAAAATTATAAGTGTATATCAAATCTGTAATCTGTGCAGTGTAAAATGATGAAATTTCTGTTAGAATTAAAACTCCACCACCATAACCTATTGAAACCAATGCCAAATATCTTTTGGACATGTTGGCGAGACCTGTTGCAAGACCCAATTTGATTCCAAAGATTAAAACTGCAGACAATATTCCCAACTGCCATAACAAGTTAATTACTTCCATTTCATTCCCTCTTTTAAAAATAAAATAAAAAAATGAACTATAATTTTTCATTAAATAGTTCATCTAAATTGCTTGATTTTTTATCTTCATCCTTGTCTCTAAAGTATCCGACTCCAATTATTAGAATTAAACATATAACACCTAAAACAGCTATCAGACTCATTCCAACTTCACTTGCAGACTGCTGAGTAACAGGATTGATTTCAATGGATTTCTTAACGTCTGCACCCTGTGCTGAAGCTCCACCAACATCACCTGCTGATTCACTTTCACCGGCAGCAGAAACGGACTGACCGTTTGAAGCTGAAGAAGACTGTGAAAACTGATTGTTGCTTGTTGTTGAGTTGGCAGACATTGTGTTTGATGATGTTGAGCCTTCGGTAGGATTAGGGGTTGACGGATCCACATTTGAAGGGTCGACATTTTCAGGGGGAATACTATTGGTATTGTTTAAAAATACCGGATTCTGAGTTGCCTCATAAAGTTTAGGCAACAATTGTGCAAGTATATCCGGATTTACATATTGTACCGCCCACTGCATCATTGCAATGTTACCGCAACTGCAGTCACAGCATGCTACACCGTTTTTGACAGTAGCCTGTGCCCATGTGTTTGCAATGTCACTGATAGTCGCCTTATCTGCATTCCAGTAACCCTCATGGATTGAAGTCAGCATTGTACCGCTCATGGAAATCAATGAATATGCATTGTTTCCGCTCATAAGCCAGTCCTTAACTCCAATGCCGTACTTGTCCTTATAATATGTATTGTAAACACGGTTCCACAAGTCATCAGATACTGAACTAGGTCTTGTTACCTGCCAGCCGTATAAATTGCTAACAAATTTGTTTGACATGTAACGGGCCCCGCTATAGCCTTCCTTCATCATTCCACTAATCCAGTTCGGATTGTCGTATCTTGCAGCTATCTCACGATACATTACCTCTTCAAGAGATGAGATATATGCATTGTCCTTGTCCGAATACATCAAAACATTCATTTTAGGTGTTTTTCCTGAGACATTTTCAACAGCCATAGAAAGACCTCCCCAGTAATCGAAGAAGTCATCGTTGTCCAATACACCATACTGATTGGTGTTACGGCTTGTAACGATAGTGTCAGAATCAGACAGTGCTCTGATGAATACTAAAGGATTTGTATCTCCCCAGTAGTTTTTGGAGTACATGTTTCCCATTCTGCCCAAGTAAAATTGTGCCAGCTCATCTGTATCGTTCCATGTCCATGACATTGACACCAGTTTTGATATTCCCGCACCGTAATCACCGTTAGGAGGTGCAAAGATACGTGTAATGGCGCATTCTCCCGCATAACTTGCATTGTATCCTATGCTTAAATAATATTTGCAGTCCTCAATCCAGTGCTGTGCAACATAGTTTGAATCCAAAGGTTCGTTTGAAACCCCATAATAGTTGATTGACTGCATCACGCCTTCCAAAGCACGTTTTAAATCATCACTCATCAATGTTTTGTTGTTTATTAATGTGAAATATGACCTTGCAAGTGCAACCCTGTATGCATTGTCCATCAAGATTGACTGGGAGGAATAAAGGTCTCTGAATAGACCGCTTGTGATTACAGTTACGTCTATTCTTTTTTTATCCCAACCGTCGGGACGTGTCAAATCATCAAGCTTGATGACTTCAGGCATCGAACCAACCTTCTTACCTGTAGGATTTCCCTCATCATCATAACCTGCACTTGATGAATCTGTCCACACAGGTTTCATTCCAAGCAGATACAGGACACTTGAAACCAATGCACCGTCATCCCTTGCAGTTTCCACACACCAGATTCCCATGATGACTTTCTCTGTTGTGTCATTAAGACCTGACAATGTCAAAAGAGCAAGAGTCTTACCGTATTGCCATGCATCCTGGGTTGGAAGCTCTGAAGACTGGTCCTGGAACATATTTCCACCGGTTGGAAGAATTGCAGGTTTTACAACTATTTCTCCGCCTTCACCAACTGGAATATAGCGTCCGTTCAATCCGTCAAGCATTGAATTCAGCTCAGATGAAATGCTCTGATTAATCAATTGAATATAGTCTTTAGCTAAGTTTAGACATGCAACAACGTTTGAATTGTTGAGTTTGGAGTTTTCAGATGAGATAACCTGTAAAACAACACACTCATCCCAATAAATCAATGCCCTGCAGATATCATAAGATTTATTCAGGATAAATTCCCTTTCAAATGAGGTTAATTTAGAATATTCCTTTGAGAAATATGCTCCGGATAACTCAGTGAATAGATTAATTATACCCTGATTGTTTTCTAGAACATGATCTTTTGAAAGCATTGCTGAGACCGTACTGGCCAAATCCTGTTCACTCCACGCATCACCCAATGCATGCAAACCTAACGGATACAATGTATCCTGAGTTGAAATTAAAAATTCATTCATTTTATCAATTAAAGAATCGATAGAAATTCTTTTTATTTCACTTTTATTCAGACCCAAGTTTGTTGAATAGTCATTGGCGATTATCAGATTCCTCAGTTGTGATTCAATTTTTGATTTGTCGAAACTGCCTTTTTGATAATCATTTATCAAGTTAGCTGCAACGGTGAGATTGCCATACAAATGAGTGTATGACATTGGAGAGGTCAAGTGTGATATGATTACTGCAAAACCTCTTCTTTTTGCCTGAATTGCTTCTGCCAGACCGTCAGCAATATAGAAATAAAGTTGCGGAACATCACCAACTACAACAGAACCATAATCAGTTGCTGATAAAAGGATTTCCTTTCCAGGCAGCCATTCATGGGTTGCATGCCTTCCGACAAACACCATTGCATTCGGATGAGTGGTTTGCATATAATAATATGCCGCCAGATACTGGTGTGTCGGAGCGACTGCAGTACAGTGGTACAGGTTTTCAATATCTGACTCCCATCCCCTTTGAGGTTCAGGAGCAATGAAAACATTGCCAAAGGTCAGACCAGGAATAACAAAGTAATCTGTTCCATTCTTGTTGATTACCATTACGTTTCCTGGAGCTTCACCCCAACCGTTCAAACCGGAAATGTTTAAATTCTTGAATTCGTCATAGTACTTTAAATATAAGTTGTAATAATCAACTGATTGAGTTTTTGCATAATTTTTTAGACTCAATACAATATTTTCCAGAACATTTTTAGCTTCAGATGCCTTGTCCTCAGGCAACAGTGAAACAACCTGATTATACCAGTCATCAATTGTGTCTGAAATTGTTTTGGTATAATTTAACTCAACAGCCCTTTTTGTCAACTCGCCGATATATGCGACTGTTCCGTTTGTTACCTGTATTTTTACAATGTCATCCAATGAGTTGAACCAGGAAGTGTACTCTTTTACAGGAAGCAAAGTTACCTCAGGCCTATCAGCAAGCTTTGCAAGCTCACCTGGAGCCCAAGTAGCCACATTAATACCGCAGGATATTATCATGTCTTCAAGCTCTGAAACATTTTTAGGAATTTCACCAACATCGTATCCCGCATCCTTTAGGGTGTAAAGCATGTTATAGATACTTTTTATTGTGTCCAGATAACTTGAGCCGATATTCTGTTTTCCAGGAGGGTAATTGTAGTAAATTATGGACAGAAGTTTGTCATCGTTGCTGGTGTATTTCAAATCCACCCATGAATCAATTCTATCGGCTAAAAGCTCAATGTTTCCCTTATGTGCAATGTATGTTGTGATTTCTGCACCTGTCATGTTTGAAATATAGCTTGAAGCACCGCCAATGAATGTGGCATCGATTATACCCTGAGTTTCAGCAATGGTAATGTGCCACCATTTGTCGCTTCTCTCAGTTGTCAAACCGGTTGAGCCAAGTTCCCACTGTTCGTTTGAAACATAATCAGAGTGAACTGCCCTGAATACTGGAACTCCTGCTTCCTCAAAGAAGTCTGTAGCTTTTGTGAAGTTTTCACCGCCGACACCATAAGCAACCATGGAAACAATAGCATCAATGCATACATCATATGCAGATGAGTTAGATAAAAATCCGGAAATGTCAGATCCTGCATCTGTCCAAGATTCAACCATGACCTTAAGCTGGTCTGCTGAACCTCCTGCAGCAAAAACAGGTATTACATTATATCCTCTTGATTCCAAAGAATCAATTATGGAATAGCATGTATGCAGCTGCTGAGATTCAATATACATTGTACTTTCAAGAACACCAACTGTGCGATTGAAATCGGGGTTGAAAAAAGTAGCAATATACTCATCCAATGAATACCATCTGTCCCTGTAGATTCCATAGGTCTTGGAACCGGTGAATGCAGGATTGTCAAATGCAACATCAAAGCCCATATAATTCAAAATGTACAATATCTGGTTTTTCAAGTTATCCTTGTCGTTCAAGTCCTTATAAAGAATTAACTGATTTAAAAATGGGTTGAAATCTTTTGCATCACTTGTCAAAAAATTGTAAACATTGAAATAAGAGAGTCCTCTTTTAGTATTTTTAAAATATTTGATTAATTCTTCATTTGAATAAGTTGCAAATATCTTATTGTAATTCAGAGTATTGTTTCTAATCAGTTTTATTGAACTTGAATCGGAATTCAAATTACCTGAAGGAGGTTCCAGAATCAAAAACAGTTTTTTGTTGGACAAATCAGGATTCTTTGAAAGAATGCTTGTCAACACTGAATCGACATCACTGCTGACCCATTCGCCAACAAAAGCATCACAGCTTGAAAGCAAATGTGTGAGTTCACTTTCATCCATTGTTTTAATTTGATTTCCGTTTCGGATAACCAGATTAACATTATCAAGCTTGTTTTCACCTTCAAGTTCCAAGCTGGCCTTGTCAAGAATGTTTGTTCCAGGATTATCACTGATTATAAATAAAGTAGCATTTTGAGAATTGGATAAATCCTCATGTGAATTTTCAATTGAAAGCTTATTAGAGACTCCAGAGTCATCAATTTGCATTTCAGCCATATCACCATCACTTTGAGCAATTGCCAAAGTATCATTTGACCCTGCAAATGCAATTTGTGACAATAAACTAAAGGACAGTAATATAAGAATTGCTAAAAGAATTGTCTGTTTTGTTCCATAAAATTTCATTTAAATCCCCACAGTAGTAAGATAATTAATAAAAATATTACTACCATGGATAAATTTGTAATAATTTATAATATATAATTTTCTAAAAAAAGTAATACTAAATCGCTTTAAATCATCTAAAAAGTAATAACAATTGCTTAAATTAATCAATTGTAATAATTAGTATTTAAATAAATAAAATAAAAGTAATACTATCTTAAAGTATTACTAAAAGCCTTAAATTGATAAAAAAAGTAATACTTAGGAATATATTTTTTGCTTAAATTTCATGTTGAAAATCCAAATGAAAGCAAAACCTATCAGAGAACCAATGTTCATTCCGATGATTGCACCCAGATATACTCCAAAGACACCCATACCCATAGTGATTCCCATAACATATGCAAATGCCATACTCAATATAAGTTCCCTTAAAATTGTCAATGCCAGTGATTTGAAACCAGAACCTACACCCTGATAGGTATATGCAGCAGTTGCTCCAAACGAAATCAGACAGTTATAAAACACCAACAGCTGCAATATTTCAGCTGACCTGTCGACCAGCGCCATGTTTCCCGCCTGGAAATTAAAGATTTCACAGATCGGATAGGCAAATACAAAGAATGCTAAACAAATCAGCAATGTAATTGCCAGACTGAGCAATGTTGAGTATTTTATGGTTTCATTGAAGTTCGGCCAGTTACGAGCCCCGTAGGCAACTCCCGAAACGGTTATTGTAGCTATTCCAATAGCCATGCAAGGCAAAAAGGCAATGCAAATGAATCTCCATGCAATTGTAAATGAAGCTACCTCACCAACACCCGCAGTTGTGATAATCATGTAGTTGAAAAGGATTGCAACGATTGCAAATATTATCTCCTCTGTTCCTGCAGGAAGTGAAACAACCAGGATTTCCTTGTAAATTTCCAATTTACGTTTGTAATAGCTTAATTTGAATTTAAAAAATGTGTCCTTTTTAACATATATCCAGTAAAGCATCCATATCCAGCCGACAAGTGAGGCAATCACTGTTGCAAGACCTGCTCCGAATATTCCCAAATTCAGTCCAAAAATCAGTATAGGATCAATAATCATATTCAAGACAGCAGTGAATATCAAAGGATTTGTTGCACGTGCCACATTACCCTCCGCCCTGAAGATGCTTGCAGTGACATTGGGTGCCAAAAACACAATATTCAACAAAAATATGATACTTCCATAGCTTAGGCAATATGAACTGACGGACTTAGCACCCAAAAGAATTATCAAATCATCCAAAAAGAAGATACCTACAATTAAAACAATGATAGAAACAATAATCATCAAAATAATTGAGTGGATAACTGCATTGTTTGCATCATCAAACCTTGATGCACCGACATACCTTGATATAAGTGAGTTTGCACCTGCACCGATACCGTTTCCAAGGCCAATCATGACCAGATACAACGGTGAAATGAAACCCAACGCAGCAAGGGCATCAGCATTTATGCCCGCAACCCAAAAGCTGTCAATAAGATTGTTTAAAAACATCAGAAGCATTGAAAGGATAGTCGGAAAAGCCAACCTGTTTATGGCCTTTCGAGGGTTTCCTGTAATTGATTCAATGTTGTCATTGGCCTGCATGAAATTATTTTAACTGACAAATTATTTAAAATTTAAAAAAGATAAAAATATATTACAAAATTAAAAAGGTGTGAACATGGATTCAGAAAAATTAGAAACATTTGTCGATGCAGTACTTGCAATCATACTAACTGTTATTGTTCTAGAACTCCCACAACCAGAAACAATAACTTTAGCAGGATTTTGGGCCTTGAAAACTAACTTTTTTGCATACTTGATAAGTTTTATTGTTGTTCTGACAAACTGGTATTTTTTCCACATAATCTTCGAGATAATTAAAAAAATAAATGGAAAAGTAATAGCAATGACTGGACTGGTCGTGTTTGTAATGTCACTGCTCCCATACTTTACATTATTAATTTCAAACAATTTCAGCAATTTGAACGCCCAAATATGTTACTGCGCATTCTTTATTGTGGTTGAACTTGCATATGATGTTTTATTCTGGATGATAACAAAAATAGAACACAACAAAGACCTGAAAGCATTATTAAACATCAAAAGAACATCAATTCATTTAATATTCTATGCAATCGGAATTATTTTAGGAATTCTTGTAACTCCCGAAATCATTGTCCTATTTGTATTCATAGCTGTGCTGACATGGTTCATCCATGTTTATATATCAATTAAGGACATTGACACCAACTAGACAATCACGCCATCACCATAATCTAAAAATGATAGCAGGTGCTTTTTTTGGTTCTGTAGCAGTTGTTGCACATAAGACATCTGGACTCATCAGATTTGCCGTTTTTCCAATTGACTAAAAAATCATTCTCACATACGAACGGCCTGTACATTGAAAGATAGTCAATATTAGTGTTGTTTAAAAGCTCGTTCATGTGATTTGCATTGTTGAAACCGCCTCCGACAATGACCGGAACATCAACTGAATCAATAAGTTGAGTGGTGTAGTCAACAAGCTCACCTTCAGCAGACAGTTTTTTGGTGAAATACAAAGGAGACAATGGCCTTGTCACCTGAATTGAATCGACACCTACCTTTTCAAGAAGTTTGCATGCCTCAAGACTTTCTGAGGAATCAAAACCGTCCTTTCGCTCATCAAATGAGTTAACCTTAACTGAAATGTGCAAATCGAGATTGTCCTTCATCACCTTGACCAGTTCCAATACCATTCTCATTCTGTTCATGACGTTTCCGCCGTAGTCGTCCTCACGCTGATTATAATATGGATTTATGAATTTTGACAAAAAGAAATTGTTTCCAACAGACAGCTGGATACCGTCAAAGTCTGCATACTGAAGCTTTTGAGCTGCTTCAATGACATCTGCCTGGATTTTTCTGATATCATCAATTGTCAAATCATTAACTGGAATGTCAAGATCAATTCCCCTATTGTATTTTATGAATTCAACTTGACCTAAAATCGGAACGCCATAGCTATGAGTGATTTCAGCAAGTTTTCTGGCCATTGTCATGAAATTTCTGCTGTCCATCCTGAAGGAATGTTCCACAAATTTATCTTTAGGATATATTGAATAGAGCTCTGATGTGACAAGTCCGACACCGCTTGATGCAATCCTTTCATACCTATCATATATTTCATCAAGGTCTGATTGCTGGGACTCCCATAAACCTGTTCTGATAATGCGGCTGTTTAGTGTTAAATCCCCAAATTTACATTTATCAAATATTGTTTTCATGAAAAGTAATTAGTTAAAAATAGTATTTAAACAAATAAGTAATTCTAAACTTACTTGATACCATAAACCTCACGATACTCCTTTAAAAGACTTTCCTTTTCCTCATCACTTCTTGAATCGTCCAGCTCATTGAAAAAATAGGAGGTTATCTCATACAATATCTTATTTGTTTTCAAGCCCTTTTCTGTCAGTGAATATTCTGTCCTGTTGTGAACCTCATCTGTGACAGTTTTGATGACCATGCCCTGCTCCTCCATATATTTCAGGGTTTGGGCAAGAACATGGTTGCTTATTGTCGGATTCATCTGCTTAAATTCGTTAAAATGAGTTTTTCCATTGTAGATATTGGACATTATGCAGAAGATCCATTTCCTGTTAAATACATCCAGAGTGTTTCCGATTGGACAAATGTTATTTTCAACCATAGTATCATGCAAGTAATTTTATAGTTACTTTATTATTTATTAACCAAACATTTTAAATATTTCAGTGAGGTATTAAAATGAAAATTACATATTGGAGCGACTTTGCCTGCCCATACTGCTATATAGGCAACAGCCGTCTAAAAAGAGCCATCAAAGATTTGGATTTGGATGTTGAATTTGATATCCGTGCATTTGAACTGGACCAGAATGCACCTAAAGACGTTGAGTCCACAACTGTTGAGAGATTTGCCATCAAGTATGGTCTTTCAAAAGAGGATGCTGCTAAACAAGTTGCACAGATTTCTTCATTAGGCATTGAGGAAGGAATTAATTTCAAATACGAAACAACATTATATACAAACACCCGTGATGCCCACAGACTGATGAAACTGGCTGAAAACAGATATCCCGAAAGTGTCGAAACATTAGCCACACTGTTGTTTGACGGTTATTTTGTTGAAAACCGAAAGTTGGCTGACCATGAAGTGCTTATGGAAATTGCTCTTGAAGCAGGTTTAAATGAAAATGACATTGAAAATGTATTAAACAGCGATTTGTACAACTCAGATGTTGAAAATGATGAAAGCATTGCACTTTCAGGCGGAATCCATGCAGTCCCGTTTTATCTGTTTGACAACAAATACTCAATTCCAGGGGCATTATCATATGATGATTTCAAAAGCGTATTGAAACAGATTATCGCTGAAAGTGAAGTGGATGATGATAAGGACACTGACAACTGTGCTGACGGAGTATGTAAGATATGAATCTCAGATGGCTAGGTCATTCCGCTTTTGAGATGACATCAAACAGTGGATTGAAGATTCTCGTTGACCCGTTCATTCAGGCAAATCCTGCATGTCCTCTGAAAGTGAGTGAAGTTCATCCGGATGTTGTCTGCATCACTCACGGCCATGCGGATCACTTCGGAGATGTTGTTGAAATCGCAAGAGCGAATCCTGATTTAGTTGTGATTGCAAACTATGAAATATCAATTTACCTGCAAAGAAAAGGAGTCAATGCAATTGGAATCAACTACGGAGCGCATGTAAAAATCAAAGATGTTGAAATAAGGATGCTTAAGGCAGAACACACATCAACATTTGATTTTGAAATTGACACAAAATATGCTGGAAATCCTGCAGGATTTCTTTTCACATTCAATGAAGGTTTTAAGGTATTTCATGCAGGTGACACCGGACTTTTCAGCGACATGAAATTCGTGATTGGAGATATCTACAAACCGGACATTGCACTTCTGCCAATCGGAAACATATTCACCATGGACATTACAGAAGCGGCAATTGCAGCAGAATGGATCAATCCAGAATATGTTATTCCAATGCACTACAATTCATTTCCATCAATTGCGCAAAATCCGGATGAATTGAAAAAACTGGTAAAAAACTGTAAAGTATTGGTTCCAAAAGTACTTGAAACACTTAAATTTTAACGAGAGTTTAAATAAAATGAAACAATATCTAATTAAAGGTGTTAAAAAATGAAAATTGCAATTAGATATTACACAAAAACCGGAAATACCAAAAAGCTTGCAGAAGCAATAGCTAGTGCAGTTAATGTTAAAGCAAAAACAGTGGATGAACCATTGACAGAAGATGTTGACATCCTATTTTTAGGAAGTGCTGTGTACGCCGCAGGAATTGATCAGAAAATCAAGGATTTCATCAAAAGCATCAACGTCGATGTTGGTGAGGTAGTCAATTTTTCATCAGCCGCTCTAATCGAGTCAACCTACAAACAGGTTAAAAAGGAAGTTGAAGCAAAAGGATTGAAAATAAGCGAAGATGAATTCCACTGCAGAGGTGCATTCAAGTTCGTCCACAGGGGAAAGCCTGATGACAATGACCTGAAAAACGTTCAGGAATTTGCAAAAAGAATAGTTAATTAATTTTTCTTATTCTTTTTTATCTTTTCTTCCAAATCATCAAAGCGACTGTTCAGGTGTCTTTTGATGATTGCAACCGTCAGGGTTGCAGTACCAACACCAGACAATATGAAACCAGCCCAAACCAGAACTATAGCATTAAGTTTACCGAAACTTGATTGACCCAGAATAGCATAACCGTTACTGGTAAAAGCATTGGAAACCATTGCAAGAGAGTTTAAGGGACTGACATTTTCAACAGGCATGGTAATCAAAAAGCTGATGAATACTATTGAGAACAACAGCGTTATGGTTATCCCCAAACTGTTGGTTTGGGTGTATTCCATGAATTTGTCAAAGTAAAACTTAATGAAATATATGAAGACCATTTGATGGAAAAATTCCAATATAAATATCCAATCATTTGAGAAGAGTATATAGTTTAAAGAACCTACAGGAACCAATAACAATAGTAACAACTTATTTTTACGACCTTCCCAATCAATATTCATTGCAACTAATAGAGAAATGACAATGTCAAAGAGGACCAAATTATTGGTGTCGCCTCCCCAACTGACAAATGAATATAAAATATTCACAATGAAACACACTATCATAACCAGATAAAATACCTGATTTAAGGTGGAAACCTCCTCATCAGGAAGATAATTTTTCGGATTTAAAAATTCATGGGACATTATGCGAGGATTTGAAGTAATCTTATCATATACATATTTTACGACCTTAATCATCACGGCAAAAATACCAATGTAAACTAAAAGCGCTATGATGAAAAAAAGAATTTCCACTATAATGTTCATTCTTCAGCCTCCCCTTCGTCAATCAACTCTTCAAGTCTTTTAATTCGTCTGTTAAAGTATTTTAGTAGAATTGCCGCAGTCAGTGTTGCAGTACCCGCACCGGATATGATATAGCCTCCCCAGACTAAAAAGAGACTGTTAATCTTTCCAACAACACTATTTCCTAAAACGGCATAACCGTTACTGGTAAAAGCATTGGAAACCATAACCAAAGAATTCAACGGATTCTGCACCTCAACAAACATGGTTACTATAAAACTCACGAAAATTATCAAAAACAACAAAAGGATTGTAAAACCCAGACCGTGGCTTTGAGTATACTGCCTAAATTTCCTATAGTATATAATAATGACATACACCAAAATCGGAAGGTGAATAATGTCAAATAAAGTCAAATAAGTGGAACTGAATAAAATGAAAGACAATGATCCAAACGGCAATAAGAAAAATACCACAAGTTTATCCTTCCATGTATCCTTATCAAAGAGAATTGCGGCAACTAAACAGAGCACAATGTCAAAAAATGATAAATAATATATGTCATTTCCAAAAACAATGAACGCATAAGTGAAATCAACGAAAAACAGTGCCATCATTATAAGATAAAAAACCTGTTTCAGTGTTTGAATTTCCTCTTCAGGAAGATATTCCTGAGGGTTTAAAGCAGAGCTGGAACTATTTTGCACTTTTTTTACTATAAAAGTTCCAAAAGCTACTAAAACCGAAAAAATCACCAAATTAATAATGAATTGGAGCGAAAACTCTATAAACAAATCCCACATTCTACCACTTTACTATTTCAATGAAAACAATATTGACCTTGCGATTGTAATCAGAATACATATACTTATTGCAACAGAATAGTCTAAAAATGCACAAACAAGACCGACAATAAACAGCAATGACGGAATTGCAATGGCATTTTTAACATCCAATGCATCCTTCAGGTAATCCTGGTCAGGGTTCATTTTAATCAATAGTCTTGCCATTACAAACAGGATGACATTGATTAAAAGAAAGTCAACACCATAAATCACCTGAGTAAGGAATGAAAACGGATTATTTGCCACAAATGTAGTCAAATAAGGCACTATAGAAACAACCAGCATCAACAGTATATTCAGCCATATGACCCTTGAGTTGATTCTTTCTACATGATGATAAATCAAATGATGATACTGCCAAAGGTTTGTACATACCAAAAAACTAATCAGATATGCAAAATAGGATGTTTGATTGCCCAGATTGAAGCCAAAGATGCAGTTGCAGGTTGAGGAAGTTCCAAAACCCGAACAGTTACGATAATCGCAATGATTGCATCATAGAATGCTTCAAGCCTACCGGTTTCCATGTAATTTTTTTCATCACATTTAATTATATATCAAAACAAGTATTAAAAGTAATCCGATTAATCAATTACATCAACGTAATTTGTGAAATCATGAAAATTAAAAAAAAATGAATAATGAAATTATTCACTTTTAACAATTTTTAAACCAACATCATTGGCTAGGTTTTGAAGGTTGCTTAAAGTCCGAATATTTAGTTTTTTAACCTTGTTGTTTAGTTTTTTCCAGGATACCAGGTTAGGATTAATTTTTTGCTCATTATCTCTTCTGTGACCATATTTCCAACCTAAATTGACACAATCCATATACCAAGACTCATGTTCTCTTCGGGCAAGATAGTCCACTTCTTTTGCAGATAGAGAAATCTTTTCACCAGGCTCGTCTAGGGAAACCAATTTATAACCCAAATCTCCCAATGTTTTAACTAAGCGTTCTGTTTGCTTATAATTTGAGAATCTGATATCTTTAGATAATTCTTCAAATTTCTTCCCTTTAACTTTAATACTGTAATATTTATGTTTTTCAATAGTGAGCAATTTTAATTTGGAAATAACAACTTTCAATCCTATTGAATCTAAAATATCAGGAATGTTTGCTACAGCATTCCTATCTTTTTGTTTTTCCTCATCAGGCAACTTCTCCCATTCAACTAAAGAAGGTTGAATCTTATTTTCCTCATCACGCACTTCCCCATAAGTCCATCCGTTTTGAATTTTCTCATTGCACCATCGTTCATGTTCAAATACAGCCATATTTTCAATTTCATCCTCCGTGAATTCGTATTCTTCACGGACATCATTTTTCAAGGCTATTTCGCAACCGATCATACTGAGTTTAGCCGGAATTGATTTGGCCTGGCGAACATTGGACAATTTATATCCTGCAGGCAAATCCTCATAATTTTCATCAACTACAACATTACCGTTTTTCTTCTCAGATTCTATATAATTGTTGTGTATCTGAATAGCCAATTTCTCAATATTGCTCATTATCACATAAGGAGCATGAACTTCTTTTCTTTCTATCTCCTTGATAACATCATCAAGTTCAATCTTGGTTACCACATTGAACTTTTCAAACAATACGTCCACATAAAGCACATCATTTAAAAATGAAACCTTATCTTTTGAGAATCCGAATCCGAGGGAGCCTGAATTGAGTATATATTGAATATCCAATTCATCATCAGTTACTGTAATAATTGAGTCATTAACATGATTCTTTTGTTTATCCTTTACACCCAGTGGCCTGCGGTTCCACTCCTGAAGCTCATCACACAATATAAGCATAAACGCTAAAGGAGAATCTTGTGGATGGAGTTGTTCCAGGTCGAAAGGTTCCTCCTGAAGAGTGTTTCTATAATAATTATGCAGTAAAATTGCACTTGCACTGTCCACTATTGGATAAAAGAAGAAGTCTTGATCTTTTTCACCGATATTTTGAATCAGAGAACCATATGAATTAAGTACCAGAATGGATGAGAAAAATCCATGGTCTATGAATCCCTTATTTCCCATATACTCTACAAAACCCTCTAAATGATTAATCAGCATATCTATATCAATATCCAAATCTGTGGATATTTTATGGGCCATGATATTGGTAGGTTTGAATAGGTCTAAAAATTTGGATTCAGGATAAACATCCCGGTATTTATCTGCAAATTCAGGTTTAATCTTGCGGATTGAATTAAACTCATCGAAATCCTTAAAATCGATGGCAGTATTCACATCATAGGTAGGTGAAATTGATTTTACACCTTCTTTAATGAAATTTTTCAATTGCTTTCCTATAATTTCAACAGGATATCCGATGTCATGGAAAAGTGAAGCTATACCCCAACGATATAGGAATTCCTCATTGGACACTTCAATATCTCCAGACACGCCTTCCAGTCGATAATACTTATGATATGGACTTTCTTCAATATAATCTTTGAATATGTCCCTATAATTTGAGTTTTGAGAGTAAATTGCCAAACCTAAAAGAAATACATTGACGGAATGGATAAAATGATCTCTTTGTTTTTCAATTAAATCCCCAGTATTGCTTTCATATCTCTTCATGATTTTAACCAATTCCAAAAGGGAATTAGGTTCATTTTTAATCAAGGACTCATCAAATTCACTATTGCCCTTATCTGATTTATTTTCAGATGTGATTTGATAAATCATGAAAAAAGTTTCATATACCTCATAAGCATTAAATGTATTCTCATTATCTAAAAAATTATCAATGACTGCTTTTAAAAGATCCTTATAATTATGGCCGTTATGGATATCATCATATAACTCCAAATCATTGAAAAAGTCATTGATATAATTTTTAAAATTATCTTCGCTCATATTAATAGCCCCACATTTAATTAATTAATTAATTAATATATTTAAAGTAGGTAGTTAATATATCAATACAATAATGTATGAAAAATGTTACAAATTATGAGGAATATTTCCTTAAACCTCCATAAAATTTTTCTACTTGTCGAACATTGAAATTAGATGTATCAACATGAAAACGCATAGTCTCTATTTCAAAAAAATCATAACTTTTGAATTCGAGTTTTCCAGGTTTCTTATAAATTTTTTCAACAGCAATTAAGTATAAATCTATTATCAAGTCCCCTATTTCCTCAGTTACATTTCCAACACATTCCTCAAACCAATCGGCAAGATGAGTTACAACAAAAGCCGGAATGGAAGTTGGCCTTGATGCGTCTACAATCTCCCTAATCAAATCATGATTCTTGCTTTCAAAATACTCCTCGAAAAGATTGTACAATCTCAACATGTCCTCACCCATCAATGTTAAGAGTTCATCTGGCATGTCCAATGCCTCAATATCCTCGCTGAACGGACCAAGATATATCAAATCATAAAAAAACAGATAAATAAATGGATTTAATTTATTTCCATATATAAATGCTTCACTGAACATTGCATATATCTGCATCCATTCATCCTTTGAAAAAATATGATACTCAAAAGCCCTGAAATCCTCGAAATCCAATTCAAAATCAAGCACATAGGGGGAGTTGAAATTAAACTTTAAGAAAATATTCAATACATGATCAGAATATCCAATATCTTCAGCTGAAGATATATAAGCCAAGAAAGTTCTGGCCAGTTCTTTGAAAAACTTTCTTTTGGCCTTTTTAAAATCCCTTGATTTGTAATTGAACATTCCATCAATAATCATATAATCACCCGATAATGAATTTCAATTGTTTTTGAACATCTTCAATGCATGTAATCTCCATTGACAAATCCATGTCAAGATAAGTCTTGACTTTGGTGTTGAAGCTTGATGACATAATAATCTGCTTTGAAAACACTTTATAGGATTCAACTGGACAATGCCCAACAATCATAGCCTTCAAATCCATTATTTCCAGAAACCTATCAACATCGCTTTGGATATAGTCTGTGACATTATTGTACCTGTTCCATAGAAAATCATATAAAATTGGACTTGAATAGTCGCTTGCAAATATGGTGTTAAATCCGTCAACTGATTTGACCTTTGTTGATGGACCTGAATGAGATATGAACAATCCGTTTTTTGTTTTTGCAAAATAAGGCATTGACTTGAAAAATCTGATGTATCGAGTCAGGTGAGGTTCTATAAAACCTTTTTTGTATGATATTACGTTTTTGAATCCCAAAAGCAATGGCTGATTGTTTTTATATATTTCAGTGCTGGTGATTTGAGCCCATTCATGGTTTCCCAAAAGAGTGTGGAAATTCGAAAATTCCTTTGATTTTGCAATGGCATCATCCAAAATTTCTACAGACTGATCTTTTTTCACGTCAAGGCCATGAATCATATCTCCTGTAAAAATAATGTGGAAATCTTCATCTGATTCATCCCATAAGTTCAGATAATGATTATAATCATCAAAATTGCCGTGCAAATCTGTCACTACAATTAAACGACCATGGCCAGGCAATTCAATCAATTTATCATTGGTCATAATCAACACCTATTTTTTCAATTTTTTTAGTGCTTTAATAACTTCATCCAAATCAGTATGGAAGTTTAAATCTAAAAATCCATCTGAATTATTTTTATTAAGTACCACAGTTGCTTTTATTTGGTCTTTCATGAAATTACCCTTATTATTTTATTTATCAAACAGCATATTTAAATGAGTTAAAGTTTTTTATTTATGTGCCTTTCATCAAGCTCATATAGCAGTTCCACAATATTGAACAGCTCGTCATAATCATACATGTTAAGGCAATCCTGTGCCTTTCCAATTAGCTCATCTGCAAGTTTTTCATTGTTCGTATAAATTCCTTCAAGTTTTAAATTGAAATAGCACTCCTCAAGAACACTATCCCTATTCAATGCAACATATCTTGCAACCAAATCACTATGATATCGCTTCAGCTGCTTTAAGTCATTATTTGCCAATATTTCATCGATTTCTTCGATTTCAAATAGACCCTTGGCCTTTGCAATTTCCATTTTTCTTAAAACATTTTCCCTTAATGTGACAAATTCCAAATCCTCTTTTTTATACTCCACCAAAGTTTCCAAGTAATCAATGTAAATTAAAGTCTGATTATATGCAATAGGGTATCGTTTGGACATCTCAACTAACCGGTCAATGTAGTCAAGGATTTCCTGATTGAATTCATATGAATAATCCTTTAAAAACTCAATGTCATTCATTATTCTGACATGACGATTCATCAAGTCCCTTAAAATGATGCCATCATCATTCATGCCAAATGACCTGTTAAGGTATGGAATATGGATGAGTTCATTTTCAACTATGTTCGGTGATTTAACGTCAATGCCAACCGTCAAGGCTTTATTATAAATGTTGATGGTGAATGACTCAAAAGGCAAACTAACCCTAAATTGACCATC
Organism: Methanobrevibacter sp.; assembly: GCA_017473945.1. Taxonomy (GTDB): domain Archaea; phylum Methanobacteriota; class Methanobacteria; order Methanobacteriales; family Methanobacteriaceae; genus Methanocatella. The sequence goes on from JAFUIW010000044.1 coordinate 25,940, forward strand.
AATTGTTAATGGAACCACCATTGAATTATCATTGCTTTTGAATTCTATTTCATATCCTAAAAACGAGCATTTGGAATCCATGCAAAATACTTTTCCTGAAATAATTCCATTGGCAGAATTCAGAACAACTGAAAATGGCTCTTCAGAGTGCATTGAGTGCGGTTTTTCAAGGCTTCCCGCATAGAGGGCTGCACCTCTTGACACGACAGTCAATGGATTCAGGCCTGATTCAATCTCAATATTGAATTCCTCGGCAATGCTTTCATGAACAATCGGACTGAGAGATGAACCGCCAACAAGAATAATTTTGTTTATGTCATCGTCACTAAGTGAGTTTTCATCTAACAGGTCTCTTGAGATTTTAAATGTGTAGTTAATTAATGGAAGCATGATTTCCTTGAGTGTTTCTTGAGTTAAACTGTACTTAAAATCATAACCATCAAAAAGATTAGGAGCACATATAGATGACTCTGTTGAAATAGTTAAATCTTTCTTGATTTCTTCTGCAAGATTTTTCAGTCTTGCGAAAATCTTGTCATATTTTTTATTTTCCCGTCTGAAATCATCAAGATTAAGGTCATAAGCAATTTTCGGCTTGAACAAATCATTGACAATCTTCCAGTCAATGGCGTTTCCTCCAAGATTTTCCAAACCATCAGTTGCAAGCTTCTCAATCTCTCCGTTGTTATCTCTAATCAATGTGACATTGAAAGTTCCACCACCCAGGTCATAAATCATCCAAACGCCATTATCTGCTTTAAGATTATAGGCCAGGCTTACGGCAATAGGCTCCAACAGAAGGCTGTGTGATCTGAATCCTGCAAGTTCAGCAGCATCATTGACAGCCCTTGTCTTTATGGGATTTGAATTGGCAGGAACACAAATAACAACATGTTCCATATTCACTCCAGTTTCATCATATACGGAAACTCTCAAGTCCTTTAAAACCTCTGCAGACAGCTCTTCCGGAAACATCACGCGGGAAGAATTTTCAAACTTGAACGGAACTGAAAATCCCATGTTCTGTTTGAATTCAGATACTGCATTACGGCTGTTTTCAAAAATCGCATTCCGTGCGACTGCACCCACTTTAACATTATCAGAATCATCAATCAAAACTGCTGACGGTGTAAAATCTTCCCCTGTCCGGTGATTTTTTATGACTGTAGGATTTCCATCATTAAAGTAAGAAACAACAGAGTCTGTTGTTCCCAAATCGATTGCATAGTCAATGGTGTCCTTTTTAATCTCATATGTGTTTTTGAAATGCATTTTCATGTTCTGTTTCCACAGTGACATTTTATATGCATATTTCTGTCGGATTTGTGGGTTTACAACAACAGCAAATTCCATCAGATTGGCTCCAGAGGAGAGCTTATTCAAGTTGACCAATCTTACTGCCTCAACAGCAATCTCATCTACTGAGTAGGTTTTAAGCGTTGGAAGAATATCTTCATACAATGCATTAATTTCGCTGCTTGACTTCATCAGATTCTCAAGCAACACTACAGATTTGAACAGGCTTCCATGACTCTGAAGGTCAATGAATATTTTCCACAGTTCAATATAATGCTGATACTTATTTTTAAGCGATGGATTGTAAGCTATAGCTTCATTTAAAAAGTTACAGGCAAGCTTGTAATTCTGTCCTTTGAGATTTACAGTGAAAGCCTTTGATATCAGCTTCAAATCGGGATTTTTAGACTTCCATATTCTCAGCGTTTCGGAATAGCACTTACGAACATCATAATCTGCCAAAACTTCCCCTTCCAATATCTCAATAGCTTCATCCAGTTTATTTTCACGCTTAGCAAGTTCAAAAGCTTCCCTAATCGAATCATTTATTATGTACTCAGCATATTCGTCATGATAGTCATCACTGATGCTTGAACCGTATGAAATTTGTGAAGATGTAAACTCGTCAATGGCTTTTTCAACATCACCTAAAAGGCCATATGCATCGCCATATCGCTTGTCCGGATTGGTGTCAAGACATTTCATTACAATCTCATCAACTTTGCCAGAGACATGTTTATTATAATAGCTGGGTGCTTTCAGCTCCTTTTTCCATGGTTTTAAATCAATCAGCTCTTCATTAGAGTATTCATCAACATCATAGGGATAACGATTGGTCAAAAGCTGATAGAAAATAACACCAACGGCATAGACATCACTTCTGGTCGATACTGATTTGGTGAATAGTTCAGGAGCCATGTACGGCCTTGTTCCGGCAATGTCAATGTCCGATATGCCGGTTGTTACTTCCTTTGCAAAACCGAAATCAGATATCTTGATTAGAATATTTCCACAGGCGTTAAAACTGAGCAAAACATTGTTTGGCTTTAAATCTCTATGTATTATAGGAGGGTTGGCAGAATGCAAAGTGTTTAGTCCATTGAGTATCTGGCGAATCAAATCCAGACTCCTGGACATTGGCATGAACAGGTTATTTTCAATGAATGAATTCAAATAACGCTCCAGATCTCCTCCTGAAACGTATTCCATTACAAAATAAGCATGGTTTTGGCCGTCTTCAAAATCAGATATCTCGGCAGCGTCATAAATAGCTATGATATTTTCATTTCTGAGCTGACTGGCCAATGTGACCTCACGAAAAACTTCTTTTTTATTAGTGGAAGCACTTAAGGGTTCCTTGATGATTTTCATTGCCATCAATGTATCTAGATAGTTATGATTTACCAGATAAACCTTTGCAAATGATCCTTCACCCAAAAATTTTTTAACTTCAAATTTTCCATTAAAAAATTCTTCTATCAGGCGTTTAACTTCATCAAAGCCCACTTAAACCACCTAATTAGATTTGAAATCTAATTAAAATGTACAATAAATTACTGCTCCGCCATTTCCCCTGGACAACTTTAAAAATGAATTAGGTTTTAATTTGGTAGCTTTGCCCTTTTGAACTTCAATATCTCCTATGTAAGTTCCGTTTGAGCTAGCCTCATCAATTATATACCAACCGTCATTTTTATAAAACAATTTCAAATGAGGTTTTGACACGTTGGAAACTGTATCATAACTGTTGTCCAAAAGAATGGAAAATGATGCCAGATCTGCCTGGCTGAAATTTGCCTTACGACCAATTAGGACTGTTTCATCCCGGCGAACTTTAAATGTTTTTCCTTTATCCACACCATTGAATATTGTGAGTACGCAGTTGTCATCCTCATGGTATTTTTGATTAGACTTATACAAATCAAAGAATGTGAAGAGCTCATCGGAAAGGAAGTTAATTTCCAAAAATAAGTCTTCAAATGCATCTTCCTTGATAACGTAAGCCTTAACTGTTCTTTTACCAATCTTATTGGGCACTTCCTTTTTTATTTCAACTTCACAAACGAGATTGGCGTTCATGAGCTGTTTCATGTGTTGGCCCAACATCTGTGGAGTTATTTCAATATTGTAATTTTTTAAAAGAATGGAGTTGATTTCACGTGAATATAAAGGGTCTGTTGACTGTGACTGATTGTATTTCTGATTGTCCCTTAAGATTTCAAGTATTGAAAATCTCACTTTATTATTTACTGCTGCTAGTTTCTGAGAAATTAAGTCAGAACTTTCTGAATCTATAATTACTGTTTTATCGATATCTGAATCGAACATGGTGAAATCTCCTATGTTAAATTATAATTGTTAATCTAAATTGCACTGCTTAAAACATCATGATAAGCTTTCAAGTCTTTTTCACGTAAATTCAGCTTATCCATAAGCTCAACAATTAATGCATCAAGCAATACCAAAGCTGAAACCTCAAATGCAGTTCCCATCAAAATCAATTCCAATGGACGGTATATATTACTTATACCATATATTTCATGAGGCAATTCGTACATCTGCGCCATTATCTTTTTATCAGCCATATCTATATTTTTTCTAGGAAGCTCTTCGAGTTGACGTTTTATATCCTCATCCCTTTCAAAATTCATGATAGTCTTTGGTAAAAATTCAATGAAGCGTTCTATGTCTGAATCTTCAAGGTTTACAAGCATCTGCGGCAGTGAATCAATTACAATTCTTGCATCAGACTTCTGGGCGAGGTCTGATTCTGTATTGCCGCAAACGGTTAAGAACTTGACATTGTCGATTTTGGAGTCCTCTACAATCTGAGTAATTGAATTGGATTTACCTGATTTGGATATGATTATGATAATATCTCCATCCTGGACAGGCGGAGCTATTGTTTCATTGAATACATATACGTAAAATCCCAAATGCATCAGTCTCATTGCAAATGACTTAGCAACGAAACCTGATCTGCCTGCACCTGCGAGGAAAATTGTGGTTTTTCTCTCTGTGGCAGTTCTCTTATTTGAAGCTGTCAAAATTATGTCCCTAAACTTGCAGATAGCTTCTTCCTGATTTTCTAAAACTGATTTTGTTCTATTAAGATTTTTTAGGATTTCATCCAAAGATAAATCCATATATTTTAACTCAGACATGTCAATAACCTTTTAAGCTTTGAAATTATAAACTGGTTTTACAATATCTATTATTTTAACTGTATCTTCGACATTATTTAAAATATTATCTATTGGTTTATATGCCATCGGAGATTCATCCAATGTTTTTTTGGAAACTGATGTTGAATATATTCCTTCCATTGCCCTTTCGAAATCATCAAATGACAATTCTTCCTTGGCTTTGGAACGGCTGAAAAGACGTCCTGCACCATGAGGGGCAGAATAGTTCCAGTCACTGTTTCCCTTTCCTTTACAGATTATTGACCCATCGCGCATGTTTATCGGAATTATTAATGTTTCGTTTTTGTTTGCTGAAACAGCACCTTTTCTTAAAATCATCCTGTCCATATCAATGTAGTTGTGGATTGTAGTGAATGATTTGGTGAAGTCCATTCCGTATTCGCTTAAAATGGTCTCGGCTATGGCCTTACGGTTCAGTGATGCAAAGTCCTGCATTATTTTCATGTCATGTATGTAATCCTCAAATATCCTTCCTTCACAGTAAATCAGGTCCTTGTCCGATGCCATGTTGTGGAATCTCTTGAACTCCTTCAACGCTGCATTCTGATAGTATTCACAAACATCAGCACCGATTCTGCGACTTCCTGAATGGATTACCATTATCAAATCACCATCTTTGGTTTGATTGATTTCAATGAAATGGTTTCCACCTCCAAGAGTGCCCAGTGCGAAATTGCCTTCGCTTCCAGCCTCTAAATTGAAATAACATTTGAGTTCTGTCAAGTCAAAATTATTCATGAAATGATGAGGTATTGCCCTTTTCTTGTAGCCGTGAGGCACCTTATGATGAATTATATGGTCAAGGCGTTCAAAATCAATCACATCGACATCAAGATAAACCACCTCCATTCCACAGCCTATATCAGATCCTACCAGATTTGGAACAACCCTGTCTGTAATTGTCATTGTTGTTCCGATTGTACAGCCCCTTCCAGCATGGATGTCTGGCATCATGCGTATTTTCTGGCCTTCAGCGATGGGCTGGTTTAGAAATTGGATTACCTGTGAAATGCTGACCGGATCAACATCATCTGAAAATATTTTGGCTGTTGCATATCTCCCATTTAATTCAAACATTTTATCACCTCACGAAATCGGTTATTTAAATTTATAATTTATTTTATATTTAAATCGTATAAATGAATTGCTTTACATAAGTTAAATATTTTTAACAAAAACTTTAGGTCATGAAACAACTAATCAATAGCTTCAAACATGCAACTGAAGGAATAATCACCACAATTTGCGTTGAGCAAAACGTGAAAATACAAGTTCTGGCAATGATTTGCACTGTCATTTTGGGATTAGTATTAAAATTATCACAAATCGAGTGGATTATCTGTATCTTACTGTTTGGAGGCGTAATCAGTGCCGAGATGTTCAACACATCTCTGGAAAAGACGCTTGACTACATCAACACCGAATACGATGAAAAAATCAAGTTCATCAAGGATGCATCGGCAGGGGCAGTTCTGGTTTTGGCAAACACATCCACAATAATCGGACTGATTATTTTCATCCCAAAAATCATATCCTCAATCTAGCGATTTTCAATGCTCTTGAGATTTCCATGAAACATGCATCATATACAGAATAATTTCCTCCGACAGGATCTGGAATGTCAAGAGGATATTCATGGATGAATTCCCTGATTGTGTATATCTCGACATCAGGATAGTATATTTTAACTTTTTCCTTGTGATACTGCTCAAATGTCAGTACCAAATCCATATCATCTATTTTCGCATCCTTAAAGTAAGTTGCCCTATGGTCAGATAAGTCTATTCCATGAGCCATGCAAACAGATAGAGTGTTTTTTGACGGTGATTTGCCGTTTTTTGCAATGACTCCGCAAGAATGGACTTCAACATCACTTTTCACCATAAGTTTGAATATTGCTTCAGCCATTGCACTTCTGCATGTATTTGCAGTGCAAACAAATATGATTTTCATCCCATCACTCCTTAAAGTTAATCAGTGATACTTTTATAAAATATCGTATTTAACATGATGAAAGAAATCCATTTATGTGATTTATTTATCCAAGAAAGTCTATTTTAATTGAGGTGGTAATATGGATGCAATTTTAAACGAATACAAAAAACATGGTGTAGACGAGTTCTACAGACTCCACAGCCACGACTATGAAAATCCACACAATGACATTATAGAAAACCTCCTGGTTGAAGCCAAAAGCGTTTGGAATATCAAAGGAAACATTCTGGATTTGTGCTGTGGCAGCGGAGAAGTGTCAAGGATGTTTAAAGAATGCAATGTTGAGGGCCTGGATCCTTACACCAAGGAGTTGTATGAGAAAAACACAGCAAACCACTGCATCGAGATGACTTTCAAAGACATTGTTCGAAACGGTTTTGAAAGAAATTATGATTTTGTAATCTGCTCATATGCAATGCATCTTTGTGAAAAATCCATGCTTCCGATGCTTTTGTACCGCATCAGCGAAGCAAGCGAAAATCTCATAATAATTACCCCTCACAAAAAACCGAATTGTAATGGCAAATTCTTTTTGGAAAGAAAAAGAATGAAAAAAGAGCGCACAAGCATCATCTTGTATGAAAAGCATATGACCAATTAAAGAGTTTTCTTTATGCGACTTATTAATGGGAACAGTTAAAACTAAAAAATGGTGCTTGAAGATGATTGGTTTGAATTCCTTAAAAACTATTAATAAATACCTACGAATATTGTCTAGATTCAAGCGAATCATCTCTTTTAAGCCCATTACTCTTTTTACAATAACAATTCAGAGATGATTATCATGTTAAAGGATTACATCAAAACGAAAATCGATGAAGCCTATGACTTTATGCAGAATGATACAGAAAAAGCGCTTGAAATCTTTGATGAAATTTTAGAAATCGAACCTGAAAGTATCGGTGCACTAAACGGCAAGGGGTCAACCCTTATGAAATTTAATAAACTCGAAGAAGCTGAAAACTGTTTCAACAAATCACTGTCAATACGTGAAAACTCATCTGCACTTCTAAACAAAGGCAATATCTGCAAACACCAAAAAGACTTTGACAATGCACTTTTATACTACGACAAGGCATTGAAAACCAATCCAAATCTTGAAAACATCATCCAAATCCTGAAAAGTGAAATATCTGAAGCTAATGAAACTAATTTTAATGAAT